>JANNMQ010000422.1:0-3693 GCA_031398045.1 Rubrivivax sp. | reverse complement strand
GTGATCCACAGTCGCGTGATGCCTGCCCGACATGGCCACACCGTCAGCGCGCTGACATGGGGAGAGTGCGTGATCGCATTGTCCAACCTCTCTACTGGTGACCGTGTGAATTTCGTGGAAGTGGATCCGCCACTGCTGATGTTCAGGCGAGATGCGCTGCGACTTCTTGCCCTGTTGGAGCTCGAATTTACCGGCTTACTGCTGTGGTCTGACGTTGTCTGGATTCTGTTGATCCTCCCAACCATGGCGACCCTGTTGCTGGTTTTGCTGGGCTTGAGATGGCTGGGGCGTACCAGGCTTCGGGCAAGGGCCAGGAGCTGGCTGGACAACTCCGTTCAGGCAATTCAGTTTGGCGCTTTGAGGAGAATCAAATGAGTCGCCGGGTGTCTCAGTGATCCCCGCAGTCGGGGTCACCAGCACCGGAATTGCTTCGACCCTGGAGGTGAGGCCTGGCCGCAGAGCTGATCCGGGGGGAGGCTTCCTCGCCCCGGATCGATGGACGGGAAAGCGGACAGCCGGCACCATTCACTTCCGGCCAGGAAGGAACGCTCGAACAGCTCTGGGTGACGGTCGGCAATGTGGCGGAGACTCTTGAATTCGGCCGCAGGCCGCCCGAGCACCGCGCTCAAGCTGCTCTTGGCGCCAGCCAGGCCAGCAGCTTGTCCTGCAGCACCGGCAACTGCACCGGTTTGGTCACGAAATCGTTCATGCCCGCGGCTTCGCAAAGTTGACGGTTGTCGTCAAAGGCATTCGCCGTCATGGCCAGGATCGGTGTGTCTTGCCAGCCCGGCAGCGCCCGGATGGCACGCGTGGCCTGCAGGCCGTCCATCTGCGGCATTTGCATGTCCATCAGCACCAGGTCGTAGGCGCCGGCCTGAGCCAACACCACCGCCTCGCGGCCATCCACGGCAACGTCGACAGAAAAGTTCAAGTCCTGCAGCCAGAACAGGGCCAGTTCGCGGTTGATCTCGTTGTCTTCGGCAAGCAGCACCCGCGCTCCCGCGTGCCGGCGCAGCTGGCTGGCGGCGTCTGGCGCCTCGGCCAGCACCGCAGACGCAACACCCTGAGCGCCCTGGTCCGGACTGCGTTGCAGCCGCGCGGTGAACCAGAAAGTGCTGCCGACACCGACCTGGCTCTGCGCACCGGCCTCCCCGCCCATCAGCCGCGCCAGCCGGCGTGCGATTGCCAGGCCCAGGCCGGTGCCACCGTGTAGGCGGGTGGTGCTGGCGTCGGCCTGTTCGAAGTCGCCGAACAGCAGCGGCAGCGTGTAGGCAGCGATGCCTGCGCCGCTGTCCTCGACCTCGAAGCGCACCTGCAAGCCGTCCGCCGCATCGTCCAGCAACCGGGCACGCAGCACGATCTTGCCACGCGCGGTGAACTTGACGGCATTGCCGGCGTAGTTGAGCAGTGCCTGGCGCAACCGCGTCGGGTCGCCACGCAACCACATCGGCACGCTGTCGGTGTCGATCTTGACCACCAGGCCCTTGCTGCGCGCCGCTTCACCGATGATCGAGGCCACGTTGTCGAGCACGGCCGAGAGGTGGAAGGGCAGGTCCTCCAGCACCACCTTGCCGGCCTCGATCTTGGACAGGTCGAGCACATCGTTGATGATCGCCAGCAAGTGCTGGCCGGCCTGGGCGATCTGGCCCATGCGCTGCGCCTGTTCGGGCGTGGCCGGGTCGCGGCGCAGCAGCTCGTTGATGCCGATGATGGCGTTCATCGGCGTGCGGATCTCGTGGCTCATGTTGGCCAAGAAGGCGCTCTTGGCCTGGTTGGCGGTGTCGGCCTGTTGCCGCGCCACGGCCAGCTCGGCCGTGCGGCTGGCTACCTCTTCTTCCAGGTGGTCGCGGTACAGTTCCAGCTCGGCGGCCAGGCGCTTCTGCTCGCTGATGTCGTCGTGCAGCTGCAGGTAGTTGCTGATGCGGCCGTCGGGCTGGCGCAGCGGTATGGCCAGGAGCAGCGCGGGGTAGTCGCTGCCGTCCCGGCGCCGGTTGCTCAGTTCACCCTGCCAGGTTTTGCCGCTGTGCAGGGTGGCCCAGACCCCCGAGACATGCTCCTCAGGGTCGCTGCTGGTGCCCAGGAAACTGGGGTTGCGGCCCAGCGCGTCGGCGCTGTGGTAACCGGTGATGCGCTCGAAGGCCTGGTTGACGTACTCGATGCGCCCTTCGCAGTCGGTGATCAGGATGCTCTGCGTGCTCTGCTCCACCGCCAGCGACAACTTTCGGAGCTGCGCCTCGGCCGCCTTGCGCTCGGTCACATCGCGAATCACTGCATAGACCGCCGATTCGCCGTCGAAGTCGATCGAGGTGCCTTGCACCACGGCGTCGATGATGCTGCCGTCGAGTTTGATCAGCCGCGTCTCGACCATCGGCGCGATGGCGATGCCGGCACTGATGCGTCGCACGCGCTCCAGTTGCTCGGCTTGGCAGTCGGGGTGAATCATGGCCAGAATGGGCCGGCCCAGCAGCTCTTCTGGCGTGGCCGCGCCGAACATGCGCAGCGCCGCCGGGTTGGCGTAGACGACATGGCCGTTGCGGTGCACCACGCTGGCCTCCGGCGTCCACTCCACCAGGGTCCGAAAGCGCTCGTTGCTGTCGCGCAGGGCTTGCGCGGCCTGCTTGCGCTCGCTGATATCGCGTGTCACCCCCAGCAGGCTGGTGACGCGGCCGGCGGCGTCGCGCATCGGTGCGGCATGGGTTTCCAGCCAGCGCCGGGTGCCGCGGCGGCCCACGACCTCGAACTCCAGCAGTTCACTGGCGCCGGCCATCACCCGCTGGTGCAGCGCGGTAAACGCGGCGCGATGTTCGGGCACGATGAAGTTCAGCACCCCATGCGCCACCGCCTCGGCCACGCTGTCGGCTTCCAGCATCGCCAGCCCCGCCGGGTTGATCTCCAGCAATTCACCGCCCGGCCCCAGCACCTTGACACACTCGGGTTCCGACTCGAACACCGTGCGCAGTCGTTGTTCGCTCTCGCGAAGCCGGGCTTCGGTCCGGTGGCGGTAGAGCGCGATCTCGAGCACGGTGCGCAGCTCGCGCTCGGAAAAGGGCTTCAGGATGTAGCCGAAGGGATCGGTCTGTTTGGCGCGGTCCAGCGAGTCGTCGCCGCCGAAGGCGGTCAGGAAGACCACCGGCAGTGCCAACCGGCTGCGAATCTGGTCGGCCGCGCTGATGCCGTCCATGGCGCCGGCCAGCTGCACGTCCATCAGCACCAGGTCGGGTCGCAGCGCCTCGGCCATGGCGACGGCCTGTTCGCCGCGCGTGGCATGGCCCACGACCTCATAGCCCAGTTCGACCAACTGCAGGCGGATGTCGCGCGCGACGATGACTTCGTCTTCGACCACCAGGATGCGCGTTTTGCTCACGACGGGAAGCCCAGGTGACTGCCAGTGGCCGACTCTAAGGCTACGCTGAACAAGGACCGGTTTTCATGATGCTTGATGGCGCTTGCGCTTCAATTGCGCAATGTGAAATTGAGAGACAGAAATCGGTTGATTTCGAGTGCATTGTTGCGCATTTCGACGTTCGCGGCGCGCTTTGCGCCCGCGTCGGACGCACTTATGCCAAATGCCTGCGAGCCAAGTAGTTGTTGGCCAACCCGAGTGCGACAAACGACCGGGTTGCGTTCTTCGCCAGTCCGCGATAACGGACCTTCGTGAAGCCCCACAGTCGCTTGACCACCCCGAAGACATGC
>JANNMQ010000336.1:0-1663 GCA_031398045.1 Rubrivivax sp. | reverse complement strand
GTCGAGCGCGTGATGGGCTTTTGCAGCGACGACGAATATGAAGAGTTCTTCCGCTCGGTGCCCGAGTTCGAACGCATGCTGGTCAGGTCGGGCATCCAGTTGATCAAGTACTGGTTCTCCATTTCAGACGACGAACAGCAGCTGCGTTTCCTGGGCCGCATCCACGACCCCTTGAAACAATGGAAGCTGAGCCCGATGGACCTGGAGTCGCGCCGCCGCTGGGAACAGTACACGGTTGCCAAGGAAGTGATGCTGGAACGCACCCACATCACCGAGGCGCCTTGGTGGGTGGTGAAAGCCGACGAAAAGAAAAAGGCGCGCCTGAACTGCATCCATCACCTGCTGCAGCAAATGCCGTACACCGAAGTGGTGCACCCCGCCATCGAGTTGCCGCAGCGCCAGCGCAGCAATGACTACACCCGGCAGCCAGTGCCACAAGAGATCGTGGTGCCCGAGGTGTATTGAGCGGGTGCACTGAACATCAGCAGGCTGCGCTGAGGAAACAAAACGCGGCCCCAGCACCCGCTTCATAAAACCTTCTTCGCCCTGTCACAGGGCCTGCATCGCGGCGCGCTGCAATAGGGATTTCTGCGTGTGCCACCATGCCCCCAGGCTTCCACCTGTTGATTGCGGCCCAGTTCGTCTCGGCCCTGGCCGACAACGCCTTGCTGTTGATCGCCATGGCACTGCTGCAGCAACAGGGCCACCCGGCGTGGTGGGCGCCACTGTTGAAGTTCTGCTTCACCATGGCCTATGTCGTGCTGGCACCGCTGGTGGGGCCGCTGGCTGACGCAATGCCCAAGGCGCGCCTGATGATGTGGATGAATGCGCTGAAGGCTGTGGGGCTGCTGGCGCTGCTGCAAGGGCTGAACCCGTTGTGGGCCATGACCATCATCGGCATCGGCGCAGCAGCCTACGCTCCAGCGAAATACGGCCTGCTGACCGAACTGGTGCCGGCCCAACAACTGGTGGTGGCCAATGGCTGGATCGAGGTCACCACGGTGTGTGCGCTGCTGATGGGCACCGCGCTGGGCGGCGCGTTGATCAGCCCGGCGGCAGCGGGTCTGCTCCTGCAGTGGTGGCCCCGCTGGGCACACCTGGATGCGGCAACGGCACTGTTGCTGTTGGCTTATGCAGCTGCAGCCCTGCTGAACATCGGCATACCCGACAGCGGCGTGCGCTATGCCAGCACCGGCCCCCGATTAGGTTCGTATTTGCGGCAATTCTGGCGTGCGCAACGCACCTTGTGGCGCGACGCCGAGGGCCGGCTGTCGATGTCCGTCACCACCCTCTTTTGGGGCGTGGCGGCGGTGATGCAGTTTGCCGTGCTGCGCTGGGCATTGGACCACCTGGGCCTGCTGTTGTCGCAGGCCGCCTACCTGCAGGCGGTGGTTGCCGTGGGCATCGTGTTGGGCGCGGCGGTTGCGGGTCGCCTGGTGGCCTTGCACCAGGCCTGGCGCGTGTTGCCGCTGGGTGTGGTCATGGGCATCGTGGTGCCTGCCGTCGCGCTGGTGAACAACTGGCCGCTGGCAGTGCCTTTGCTGGCCCTGGTGGGGATGCTGGGTGGTGCCTTGGTGGTGCCGCTGAATGCTTTGCTGCAGCACCGCGGCCACCAGTTGCTGAGTGCAGGACGGTCCATCGCCGTACAAAACTTCAACGAAAA
>JANNMQ010000324.1:0-1589 GCA_031398045.1 Rubrivivax sp. | reverse complement strand
TGTCAACACCGTGGCCGAAGCCGCGGCCATCGTGCAGCAAGCCGGCCTGCCGGGGCTGAGAACGATGATCGACACTTGTTCGGCCGCAGTGGCCGAAGTGGTGCCGCTGCCGCAGCTGATCGACCACTGGTGGTCCACCGGCCTGCTGGCCCATGTGCAGCTGAACGACCGTAACCGGCGCGGTCCGGGCCAGGGCCAGGACCGGTTCGGACCCGTGTTGGCAGCACTGCAGCGCCAGCATTACGGCGGATGGCTGGCGATGGAACCTTTCGACTACCAGCCCGACGGCCCGGGCTGTGCCGCGCTGGCCATCGGCTATGTGCGCGGGCTGCTGGAAGCCACGAACTGATCGTCACGCGGCACCGGCATAGCGCGCATCGCCTGCCAGTCGGGCTCGGCGCCGCTGGCATAACCAGGGCCACCCGCAGCGCCCAGCGACCCGATGGCCAGCCGACCGCCTTGCAGGCGCAGCCGCACCGCCCCGTGGCTGGTTTCGTAAAGGTCGGCATGCGCAGCGGCAAAGGCCTGCTGCTCGGCCAGCGGCAGGTCGGCCATGCCGTTGACGTAGTGGTGGCCGTTGCGTTCGACATGCGTGATGCCCAGCAGCGACACCAGCGCCAGGTCTTGCTGCAGCGCCAGGCCGGCCTGAATGGTCAGGTCTTCGGCGCTCATCAGGTAGCCCCTGCGCAGCCACCGCTGCCTCGGCGTTGTCGGCACAGCCCGCCTGCTGGTTCCACAGCCGGCAGCGTGCGCGGTTGATGATGCTCTTGTACAGGCCCTTGCAGGTCTTGGACGAGACACCGCGATAGCCCATCTCTCGCCCGTGCACAAAAGCATCCAGCGTGTCGTCTGACTCGTCGATGATCACCGGCTTGTAGGCCGCCAGCGCAGCCACCGGTTGGGCCAGCGCGGCCTGGCGCTTGATGGGTTGCTCGATGAACACCACGCTGCTGCACAGCTGGCGCAGCGCGGGCTCGGCCTGCATGTGCTGCCACAGCGCCACCACGCCAGCCACGTCGTCGTATTGTTCGTTGCCGTCGAGCGTGGACCGGTAGCCGCCCGGGATGGTGTCGAGCACCGCAGCAATCTGTTGCAGGCGTTGCAGGTCGGCCTCCAGGTTGCCGGCCACCTTCAGCTTGAACCAACGCTGCCCGTAGCTGGCCACCACCTCTTGCAGCGTTTCGGGCAGCCCGTCGTCCACCCGCTGTGTCTGGTCGGCGCGGGTGATGGGGTCGACCAGCCCGACGGTGTGGCGCGCTTCGATGTGGCTGGCCTGCTGCAGACCCGCCAGGAAGGTATCGAAGTCGAAGCCCGCCAGGTCGGGGCACAGGTCGTGGAAGTTGACACTGCGGCCCACGCCGGCCGCGTTGCGCTGCATCACGGTCTGGAAGGGCAGCTGCAGCGCGCGGCACAACCCGTCGAGCACCGCACGGTCGATCAGCGCCGGCCCGTAGTTGGCCACCAATGGGTTCAGGCCCAGCGCTGCGGCTTGCGCCAGGTGGGACCGGTAATGCTTCGCAAAGTGCCCAAATGCCGTGTCAGAACCACCTGCCAGGTAGTGGTGGCACGCGGTGTCCAGCGCCAGCCGC
>JANNMQ010000311.1:0-1857 GCA_031398045.1 Rubrivivax sp. | reverse complement strand
CGAAGTAGGCGATCAACTCGTAGTCTTTGATGCCCAGCGCTTCGTTCACCGTGGGCAGTTCGGGCACCGCTGCGGCACGTTGGGTGGACGTGACGGCCAGGCCCCGAATTTTGCCGGCTTTGTGCTGCGGCACGGTAACGCCAAAGTCGGCGGTGAAGATGTTGACCTGACCACCAATGAGGTCGGTCATCGCCGCCGGGCCGCTCTTGTAAGGAATGGGGTTCATGTGGATGCCGGCCATGCTGGACAGCATTTCTGACGACACCTGCTGCGAGGTGCTGGCGTAAGCAAAGCTGACCTGCCCAGGTTTGCTCTTGGCCAGTGCCACCAGCTCTTTCAGTGTCTTGGCCGGCACGTCGTTGTTCACCGCCACCATCAGCGGCACCGAGCCCAAAAAGCCCACCGGTGTGAAGGCCGTGTCCTGGTCGTAGGGCAGCTTTTTCATCAGAAACTTCAGCGCCGCGTTGGTGCTGTTGGTGCCCACCAGAATGGTGTAGCCGTCGGCCGGCGCCTTGGCCACGATGTCGGCACCCAGCATGCCGTTGGCACCCGGCTTGTTTTCAATCACGATGCTCTGGCCCAGCGTGACCGACATTTTTTCAGCAAATGCGCGGCCGATCTGATCGGTGGCGCTGCCGGCGGCAAAGGGCACCACGGCACGGATGGGCTTGTTGGGGAAGGGCTGCGCGCTGGCGGTGGTGACCCCCAGCCACAGTGAAACGGCCGCCAGCGGGGCCAGTCGGGAAAAGATGCGGTTCATGGACAGAGTCTCCTGCGGGGGGTATTGGAAATTTGGTGCCGTGCGAAGTCTAGAGGTGAAAAGCCTGGGTGGCCTGGTGGATGCTTGGAACGCAGATCAGGCCGGGAGCAAGGTGTCAAAGAAGACCCAACCGCCACAGTGAAGTGACCTCGGCCGCGCGCGCCGCATGCAAAGGGTCAGCGGCGTCGCTGGCTTTGCGGTGGGTAGGCCGGGTGTCGATGCGACCCAGCACCTGCAGGCCGGCCGCAGCCACCGCATCGAGCAGCTGCTGGCGTGTGCGCAGGCCCAGGTGTTCGGCCAGGTCCGACAAGATCAACCAGCCCTCGCCGCCAGGCACCAGATGCCCAGGCAGGCCGTTCAGAAAGCCCTTCAACATGCGGCTGTCTTCGTCGTACACCGCACGTTCCAGCGGCGAACCCGCCCGCAATGGCAGCCAAGGCGGGTTGCACACCACCAGCGCCGCACGGCCTTCAGGAAACAGGTCGGCGGGCTGCAGTTGCACCTGCCCTTGCAGGCCCAGCCGCTGCAGGTTGTCTTGTGCGCAGGCCAAGGCGCGGGGGTCGGAGTCGGTGGCCACGATCGACGCGCCCCCCGCGCCGCTCACCCGGCCCACACCCCGTCGTGCCAACACGGCGGCCAGCACCCCCGTACCAGTGCCAATGTCAAAAGCCAGGCCATCCGCTTGAAGCGCTGCGGGCAGCGGTGCGTGGGCCACCAGGTCCACGTACTCACCCCGCACGGGAGAGAAAACGCCGTAGTGGGGGTGGATGCGGTTGTCGGGCGCGGGCCCCAGCGCGGCCACCGGCACGCCCTTCTTGCGCCATTCAAAGGCGCTGACGACACCCAGCAAGTCACGCAGCGCCACCACGCTGTGGGGGGCTGCTGCGGACCCTCCTTCGGCAGGCACAAGCCCGGCATCGGCAGGGCCCCAGGCCTGCAGGCAAGCCAGCCGCAGATGGGGCGCACGGCGCAACGTGATGCTGTAGTCGGCCTGCAACGGTATCAGCAGCTGGGCCAGCATGCGTGCACGCTGGCTTTGCGCTTGGCGGTAGCGGTGGAAGTCGGCGGCAGGGTCAGCCTGCACGGTTTGCGCAGCA
>JANNMQ010000273.1:0-13084 GCA_031398045.1 Rubrivivax sp. | reverse complement strand
CGGCCTGGACCCCACCGCCGGTGCGGCCAGCGCGATTGCCGAGGTGGTGCTGTACAACGTCTTCGAGACGCTGACCAAGATCAACAGCGACAGCCGCACCGCGCCGCTGCTGGCCCAGAACTGGGTGGTGTCTGACGATCTCAAGACCTGGACCTTCAAGCTGCGCACGGGCTTGAAGTTCCACAACGGCGAGCCCTTCGACGCCGCCAGCGTGAAGTTCAGCTTCGACCGCGCGGCCGACAAAACCAGCACCAACAAAGACAAGGCCACCTTCACCAACATCGAGCGGTTGGACACCCCCGACACCCACACCGTGGTGCTGACCCTGAAAAACGGCGACCCCGACCTGCTGTTCAAACTGGGGCAGGCCACGGCCGTGATGGTGGAACCGAAGAGCGTGGCCACCAACAGCACCAAACCCGTGGGCACCGGCCCCTACCAACTGGACAACTGGGCCAAGGGCTCGGCGGTGACGCTGCTGCGCTGGGACGGCTACCGCCATGCCAAAGATGTGAAGCTGCGGCGCGTGCAGATGCGCTTCATCAGCGACCCCGCAGCGCAGGTGGCCGCTTTGCTGTCGGGTGACGTGGACCTGTTCCCGCGGGTGTCGGCAGCGCGCAGCCTGCAGCAGTTTCAAAGCAACAAGAAATACCAGGTGCAGATCGGTGGCAGCCGCGCCAAGACCATCCTGGCCATCAACAACAAACGCAAGCCGCTGGACAACGTGCTGGTGCGCCGCGCCATCGCGCATGCCATCGACCGCAGTGCAGTCATCGAAGGGGCCGCCGACGGTTTTGGCGTGCCCATCGGCAGTTACCTGGTGCCGGGCACACCGGGTTATGTGGACCTGACGGGCGAAAGCAACTTTGACATCGCCAAGGCGCGCGCTTTGCTGCACCAGGCCGGCGTGACGCCGCCGCTGGAACTGGTGATGAAGCTGCCACCCACGCCCTACGCGCGCCAGGGTGGCGAGGTGATAGCCGCCATGCTCGACAAGGTGGGCATCAAAGCGAAGCTTGAAAACGTCGAGTGGGCGCAGTGGCTGTCGGGCGTGTACGGCCAGAAGGCCTACGACCTGACCGTGATCAGCCATGTGGAGCCGCTGGACTTTGGCAACTTCGCGCGTCCCAATTACTACTGGGGTTATGAGTCGGCTGAGTTCAACGCCCTGTGGGCCAAGGTGCAGGCGACCATCAAACCCGAAGAGCGCAACCGCTTGATGGGTGACGCGCAGCGCCTGGTGGCGCGCGATGCGGTGGCCGCTTACCTGTACCAACCCACCTGGATCACGGTGGCCAACGCGCGGCTGAAGGGTTTGTGGAAAGATCTGCCCCTGTTTGTGAACGATGTCTCGGCGTTGAGCTGGCAGTGACCATCGGGCGCTGCCACCACCGCTGCAGCGTGCATCCGCGCCGCACAGCACTGCGTAAACAACGACAGCCACTGGCTTAACCCGCATGAACACACCGCCCTCCGACTGGTCTGACCGCAGCCAAGCCCTGGCTGCGGCACTGGCGCGCGTGGCACTGGGCGACCGCGGGGCATTTGCGCAGCTCTACAAACTCAGCAGTGCGCAGATGTTTGGCGTCATCCTGCGCATCAACAGCGACCGTGCGCAGGCTGAAGACGTGTTGCAAGACTGCTTCGTCAACATCTGGCGTGCCGCACAAAGCTTCGACGCAGCCCGCGCCCAACCGATGACGTGGCTGACCAGCATTGCCCGCAACCGCGCCATCGACAGCCTGCGCCGGCGCAAGACCGAAGTGGCCACGGTCAGCAGCCACGCAGCCGGTGATGACGAGCACGAAGACCGCGACCTGCTGGCCGCCGTGCCCAGCGGCGATGCCGGCCCGCTGGAACTGCTGCAGCAAGCCGCCGACGCGCAGGAGCTGACACACTGCATCGGCCGCCTGAGCGCCGAGCAACAGCAGTGCGTGGCGCTGGCCTACTACCAGGGCCTGTCGCACGCCGAAGTGGCCCAGCACCTGGTGCAACCGCTGGGCACCGTGAAGAGCTGGGTGCGCCGCGCGCTGATGGCTTTGAAAGACTGCCTGGGCCGCGCCGGCACCCAGCAGCCCGGGGGCATTTGAGATGGACTACAGCCGCCCCGATCGCGCCGACCGCCTTTCCGCCGAATACGCGCTGGGCACCTTGCAAGGCGCCGCGCGTCGCCGCTTTGAAGCCCTGTTGCCGGCCCACCCTGCCCTGCGCCAGGCCGTGGCGCAGTGGCAGTTGCGCTTGCAGCCGCTGGCTTTCAGCGTGGCCGAAGTGCAACCGCCAGCCCACCTGTGGCCGCGTATCGAAGCGCGTTTGTTCAACACGCCGGCGGCCCATTCAGCAGCGCAGGCTGCTGTGCGGCCCTTCACGTTGAACTGGTGGCAACGCCTGGCGCTGTGGCGCTTCATAAGCGGCGTGGCCACGGCCGCCGCGGTGGCGCTGTTTGTGGTGGGTGGGCAGGTGCCCGAAGCGCAGGCGCCCATCGTCATCGTGCTGGGCGCCAACCCCGAAGCAGCCGCTGCGTTGAACGCCAGCTTTGTGGCCAGCGTCAGCGCTGACGGGCGCGCTTTGGTGCTGAAGCCCATCAACGCGGTGGCGCTGTCACCGGGCCGCGCGTTGGAGCTGTGGGCGGTGCCACCACAAGGCGCACCGCGCTCGCTGGGGCTGGTGAAAGAAGACGGCGCCACCACCCTGTTGCGCACGCAGCTGCTGGCCAACACGGCGGCCTTTGCCGTGAGCGTGGAGCCCACCGGCGGGTCGCCAACGGGCGCCCCGACCGGGCCCATTGTGTCGGTGGGGAAACTGCAGATTTGAGGGGTTAGGCCGCAGGGCCGTAAACCCGCGTGACACCAGGCAGCCGCATTGCAGCGTAGGCCGCGCCAGCTGCACCCCACAGCGCGCCCGGGCCCGCTTTTGCCGTCCGAAAGCCTGCACGCAAAACGATGGGCCATTCGCGATGGGCCATTCGCGACGTGCCATTCGCGACGTGCCATTCGCGACTTGCCATTCGCGATGGGCCTTTCGAATAGCCACCGCGCTGCATCCGTTTCTCACACCCTTGCGTAAGTACCCGCCAGACGCTGCAAAACAACGTCCCACCCGGCGCCCACACCTGCGTTGGCGCAACCCCCCCAAACCGCTAGGAGATCAGCCCCATGAAGACCCCCACACAGGCCCGCCCGGGCACCGGCCACTTGCTGGCCGCCATTCCACTGGCCGTGGCTGCGCTGTCCGCAGCCATCGGTTCGTTGCCGGGCACCGCGCAAGCATCCAGCCACCGCGAGGCACCTTTCATCACCACCGTACCCAAGGTGGACGCCACTGACTTTTACATGTTCCGCAGCTATGAACCCGGCCGCAGCGACTACGTCACCGTGATCGCCAACTACCAGCCGCTGCAAGACGCTTACGGCGGCCCCAACTACTTCGCGATGGACCCCAACGCGCTGTATGAAATGCACATCGACAACAACGGCGACGCCAAGGAAGACCTGACGTTTCAGTTCCGCTTCAGCAACATGCTGGCCGGTAACGGTGCCGGCGTGAACCTGAACGTGGGCGGCAAGATGGTCAACATCCCCCTCATCCAGGCCGGCCAGGTGGCCAACGTGAAAGATGGCAACCTGCAGCTGAATGAAAGCTTCCAGGTCAGCGTGGTGCGTGGCGACCGCCGCACCGGCACCACACAAATGGTGACCAACGCCGCCAACGGCAGCGCCACCTTCGACAAGCCGGTGGACAACATCGGTGTGAAGACCATCCCTGACTACGCAGGCTATGCAGCCAAGCACATCTACACCGTCAACGTGCCGGGCTGCGCCATGCCGGCCAAGCTGTTTGTGGGCCAACGCCAAGACCCGTTTGCGGTCAACCTGGGCACCATTTTTGACCTCGTGAACGCGCCCGTGGCCGTCATCACGAACCCGGCGCTGATCGGTGCGGTGCCCAACACCATCGACGATAAAAACGTCACCACCCTGGCGCTGGAAGTGCACAAGAGCTGCCTGACCGCCGGCAGCGAACCTGTCATTGGCGGCTGGACCACAGCCAGCCTGCGCCAGGCACGGCTGCTGAACCCCACGCCCCCGTCGGGCCATCAAACCAGCGAAAAGCCCGGCGGCGCCTGGGTGCAGGTGTCGCGTCTGGGCATGCCCCTGGTCAACGAGGTGGTCATCGGCCTGAAAGACAAGGACAAGTTCAATGCGTCCAGCCCGAAGGGTGACGGCCAGTTTGCTGATTACGTGACCAACCCCACGCTGCCGGCGCTGCTGGAAATTGCACTGGCGCTGCCGAACACGGCACCCACCAACTTCCCGCGCACCGACCTGGTGACCACCTTCCTCACCGGCATCCAGGGTCTGAATCAGCCAGCCAACGTGGTGGGCTCTGAAATGCTGCGCCTGAACACCGCCGTGGCCGTGACACCATTTGCACAACAGAACCGCTTGGGCGTGGTGGGCAACATCCTGGCCGGTGGCACCGACAACGCTGGTTATCCGAACGGCCGCCGCCCGAAGGATGACGTGGTCGACATCTCCCTGGTGGCGGTGATGGGTGGTCTGTGCATGGCCAACGGCAACGGCAATGTGCTGGCCCTGGGCGTTAACTGCAAGCCTTCCGCGGTGCCGCTGGGTGCCACGTCGTTTGCACTGCACGACGCGGTCGACCAGGCCGTGGTGCCGCTGCTGCCCAGCTTCCCGTACCTGAACACGCCCATTCCCGGCAGCAAGTAAGGAGCCAAGCCATGAACCTTAAAAAGTTGGTGATTGGTGGCGTGCTGCTGCATCTGCTGGCCGCTTGCGGCGGCGGTGGTGGCGACGACAACACCCTTGCTGCTGAGAATGGCAAAGTGCCGTCCAGCGCGCTGGCCTCGGCCACCGCCTACAGCCAGTGGGCTGGCTCGCTGGTCAACAGCGAGTCCGGTGCGCCGGTGACGGTGGACGACGGTATGCAGGCACCGAAATCGGAGTCGGACGAGCCCATCGGCCTGCGCTGACCACAACCTGCCCCACCCACACCCCCTGCGGCCTGTTGGCTGCAGGGGGTGTTCTTTTTTGTCGGGAGCGGAGCCTTGCCGTCGTGGCCCGCCCGGTTGCACAGCCCATGCCCTGTTGCAGGCTTCATGCCGCAACGCCCTGTGCATCAAGCTCAGGCAACGGCGACGCCCTGGGTGGGCGCGGCACGGTGCATGGGTACGCCAGTGAGCTGATCACCAACAACCCTGGCGAAGTGCACGGCAGCCGGAGCCTGGGCGGGACCCGCGCGGCGTTGGCGCATGCTGAACTCTGAACCTAGAAACCGCAATTGATGGCCACGTGGTTTCAGCCTGGCCACGCAGCAAGGTCAGTCACTGCGTGCCCGGCCCACCCTGCCCTGAGCACGGGCACCCCGTGAACTGCTGTGGCCCGTGATTGCAGACCCCGCTTTGCACTTGCATTTCCTGGGTCTGATGAAGCGCATCGATCACTGGGTGGCTGGGCCCTGCGCCACGTGCTTGATGGCCTGCGACGAAGCCTTGGCGCAGACCCTGCACAGCCTGGCCGCGCGCCACAGCACGCTGTTCCTGACCGCACCGGCTGCAGCGTGCATCAACACGGCGCGTGAACGGCTGTCGAAAAAGCTGCTGGAGCCACCCGACATGGCCACATGGGCTGCCACGACGTGGGGCAGGCCAACACTAACCGTTTGCAAGGGATGAACGGCTTGACGCACAAAAGCTTCAGCGCAATGACTGAAGCGGTGCGCGCAGCGACGCTGGCGGCCGGCTGCGTATCAGCAGCCGACTTTCACCAGGGGCCGCAAGCATTGCGGCGCGCTGCCCCGGAGGGGGGGTGTGGAACCACCTTTTTCAAGGCAGTAGCGGTGGCGCCCGCTGCGCCGCAGCATGGAGGAAACCGCCATCGCGCGGCGCGCCCATGGCAGCGCCGCGTGCGTGCGTTACAAGGCCAGCGGCGTCGGTGTGCGAACAGCGCGGCGGCGGTGCGCCAGCACCAACAGCGACAGGGCGGCCGCTGCCAGCGGCAATGTGGCGGGTGCGGGCACTTGCAGCACCAGCAGGCCTTGTTCGGTGTAGTTGTTGAAGGTGGTGGCAGCCGGGTCATAAGTCAGAAACGACAACCCAAAACCTCTGGCGCCCGCCAAATCACCCGTACCACCCGCCACCGTGTAGTCCAGCGCCCATTGGCCGCCCACTGCCAGCACATCCAGAGGGTTTGTAAAGGCGCCGGCCACTGTGCCGAAGACCGTGCTGCTCAGGTCCAGCGCGTTGGTGAATTCAAACTGCCCATTCAGCGCGTTGGCCAAGGCGTCAAACGTGAAGGTGACGACCGACACAAAAGAACGTGCCGGGCCGCTGGCGCCAGGCGCCAACACCTCGTCGATCGAACCCACCCAGCCCCCTGTGCCGGCCAGGGGGTCAAACACCACCACGTTGCCAGCACCTTCAAAAGGGATGTCGACAGCAGCGGCGTGTGCTGCAGAGCCCAGTCCCAGGGACAGCAAACAAGCGCCAGCCACAGTGGCGCGTTTAAAGGTCAAGGTGCAGGCGGTCATGGTGCGGGCTCCGGGTGGGTAGAGGTTGGTGGATGGCGCTACTTACGCGCGGGTGGGCAACTTGGATGCAGAAGGCCGACGTGGTGGCTGACCAGGCCGACGGTTATGGCCCGCCGCGGCCCATCACCCAAACATGCACCAGCCATGCACCAACCATGCAGCGCAGCCATTTTGTAGCGCATCACCGCGCCTGCTACAAGCGGCCTGTGAGTAACAAGACGATGACGATGACCAGCACCAGGCACCAGGCCCAGTCCGCCGCTGGGCCCATAGCCCCAGCTGCGGCTGTGCGACCAGGTAGGAATAGCGCCAATCAGCATCAGCAGCAGCACGATCAAAAGAATGGTTCCAAGGCTCATGGCAGTTCCTCTTTCAAAAAGCGGTTAGGGGTCAGAACGTATTTGTTACGCAAACATCCACTCGGGGGGGTGTGGATGGGGGGGTGGCGCTGCAGCACTGCCACATTGCGCTCAACCAGCCCACCGACCGTACCGCCAGCAAAGCACTCCGTCTGTGCGCGAGCGAACGTTTCGCGGCAAGCAGGGCGCCTTCAGCGCGCGCACAGCGCACGCCGTGTGCCGCTTACGCCGCAGACGCCGCAGGAGCAGTCACTTCAAAGATGGCGGTTTCCAGCTCGCCTTCCACCAGTGTCAGGCGCACGCGGTGCGGCACTGGTGGCAAGTCAGCCGGCGGCGGTTGAAAGGCCTGCAGCGCATCAAACAGGGCCTGCGGATCGTGCTCGAAGCTCACCCATCGGGGTGTCGAGCAGGCCTGTTCGGGGTTGGGCATGTGGCGCACACCCGAGGCCAGTTCAAAAACCTGCTGCTCATAGGCCAGCACATCGCGCAGGTAGGCGCGCAACTGCTCGCTGGGCAGCGCGCCGGCATGAGCCAGCGCCACCTGGGCAAAACGTTCGGCGTCGCCGGCCAGCTGCACACTGCCTGGCAACTGGCTGGACCACAAGGCGTCGAGCACGCCGCGCAACGCCGGGCCCAGCAGTGCGCAGCTCATGGCAAACGCATCATGCACGGCGGCGAAGCGGTTACCCCGGGCCAGCGTGCAGTTAAGCTCCATGCCAGGCTGCTGCGCCATGGCCACCAGCCGGCGAAGCTCCAGCGCCGTCAGCGGCCAGGGCGCCAGGCAACTGCCGCCCTGGTGACGCACGCGGGCGGCCAGCCCAGCGTCCAGCGTCATGGCAGTCAGCGCCTGTTGAAAACCGGCCAGGGACATGCGGGGGCCTGCTTTCGGTGTCTGAAGCGCGCTGCAGCAGTGCCGTTCAGTGCACCAAAGACTGCGCCGTCTCGGCTTCAAATGCGCGGTTGGCAGCCACACGCGCCAGCACCGCGCGCGCCTGCGCCAGCTGTTCCAGCACACCATCACTGTGCAGCAAGGGCCAGCTCGATTCGTGAAATTCAAAAGTCACCGCCTGCAGCGCGGCGGCGCGCGCGGCCACAGCCGAGAGCAGCGGCCACACACCGTGGTGCACAGGCCCGGTGTGGCTGTCGGTGTGAAAGCCCATCAACGGCTGCCCGCCAGCTATATGCACTTCAACCACGCGTGACAGGTCAAGCTCGTCCAGAAACCCATAAGCACTGAAGCGGTGGTTCACGGCGTTGGTGTACAGGTTGTGCAGGTCCAGCAGCAGGCTGCAGCTGGTGCGTGCACACAACCGGTTCAGAAATTCGGCTTCACCCATGCCTTGTTCGGGGATGCGGACATAGGCCACGTTGTTTTCCAGCAGGAAGGGCACACCCAGGCGCTGCTGCACAGCGTCGATGCGCGGCACCAACAAATCGAGCATCTCTTCGTCATAGGCAATGGGCAGCGCCAGTGCCGCATTCACTTCGTGCACGCCACCCACGCGGCTGAACGACAGGTGTTCACTCACCCAACGTGACCGCCAGTGCTGGGCCCAGTGCGCCAGGTTGTCGATGTAGGGTCGGTCAAAAACCTCGGCGCTGCAGATCGACAGGCCGATGCTGTGCAGCACCACCGGGCGCATGGCCGCCACGCGGTTGACGATGGCCAGTGGCGCCGGCAGCGTCTGGAAGCGTTGCTCGGCGCCTGGACCCGGGTCGAGCCAGCAGCGGTCGGGAATGACGGCCAGGTGGTCCAGCGCTTGCGGATGCTGCTCGACGAAGTCGATCAGCGCGGGGTTGAACAACAGACCCACGCCGGGGCCTGGCCGTGACTGCTTGGGCGGCAGTGCACGGTCTGGCCGCGGCGGCGCTGGCCGTAGGGGTTTCAGTTGCATGGGCCCGGTTTTGAAAATGGCGCCAGACTCCTGGCACCGCGCTGCAGGCTTAGAACTGCACCCGCATGTCGATGTCGTAGCGCTGGCGGATGTCGACGTCCATGCCCGAAATGCACGCAAGGCAAGCCTTCAGACCCAGCTTTTTCAGCATGTCTTTGTTGCGCGTGAGGTGCTTCTGAACCAAACCGGCCACCAGGTCGGTGGACACGCCGGGATCCACCAGCACCAGGGCCACCGGGCGACCGCTGCGGCCTACCTTGTTGACCAGAATCGCGGCTTCAGCCATGTGCATGCTCCTGACAAAGTTGTGCAGCCAGACCATCCGACCGCAGAGCCGGCATGGTCCGCCGCGCAGCCGGGTCTTCACATCCCTAAAGCAGCAGGGGCTGGTGCTTCAATCGTGGGGGGGGCGCGGGCACCGCAAGGCCTTGGCTGCTGTGCAGAATGAGGCCATGCGCGATGCGGGTACCGAAGCGAGTGCAGACAGCTTGCGCGCCTTGAGGCCCGGCGTAAACGGCACGTGGCGTCTGGCGCCTTGGGTGGCCGCAGCCTTGCTGCTGGCGCTGCTGGGCGCCGTGGTTTTGGTGCGCGCCGACATCGCCTTGCGGCGCGAAGCCTTTGCGGCCGACGCCCGCATCGCCCACCGACTGCTGAGCCAACATGCGGCGCAGCTGGACGCCGTGCTGGCCACGCTGGTGCTGCTGGCGCCCGGGCCTGGTGCAGCCCACAACGCCGAGGAACGCCTGCCCGCATTGTTGCCTGCCGTGCTGCAGGTGCTGCGACGTGATGCCGGGCAGGCCTGGGCAGACCTGGCGCTGGCGGCGGCCGAAGCCCAATCTCAAGCGCTGCCCGCCGCGCAGCGCCATGCTGCCCTGGGGCCGGTTGATGCTGCGCAGTGCCAGTACATGCTGGTGCTGGCCGGCAGCCCGGTGAGCTACGCAATGCGGGTGGATGCCCGGCGCCTGGCGCCGCCCGTTGGCTGGCCGCTGGCCACCGACGGGCCGGTGCGCCTGGTGCTGGCGGCAGGCCCGCACCAGCTGGTGCTGCACCCCGGTGCGCCCGACGCCGGCCAACCGGTGGGCCTGACCGCAGGTTTCACCTTCAACAAGCCGCTGGCCACGCCCAGCCAGCCGTTTGAAATGCAGCTGCAGCGCGCCACCGGCCCCGCACAGTGGCCCTGGGGCTGGCTGGTGGCGTGGTTGGCCGTCTGCGGCGCCGGCACGGCCGCCGTTTTGGCGTTGCTGCGGGCGCGCCAGGCGCAGCAGCGCAGCGCCGAGCTGATGCGCATGGCGCAAGTGGCCCGTTTGAATTCTTTGGGTGAATTGGCTGCCGGCATGGCGCATGAACTCAACCAACCCCTCACCGCCGTGCTGGCCAGCACCCAAGCTGCACAACGCCTGCTGCGCGAAGCCGAGACGCCCGCTGGCGACGGCCCTGATCTGCCGGCGGCAAGGCAGGCGTTGGGGCTGGCGGCGCTGCAGGCCCGGCATGCGTCAGACGTGGTGAACCGGTTGCGCCGCCTGGTGCAAGACCCGGCGCGCGGCATGGTGCTGCAGGCGGTGGACCTGCAAACACTGGCGGCGCAAATGCTGCAACTGCTGGCCCCAGAGCTGCGGCGGCGCGGCATCAGCGCGCGCGTGCAGGGCACGGCACCGCGGGTGTGGGCCGACCCGGTGGCGCTGGAGCAGATCGTGCACAACCTGGTGGCCAACGCCATGCAGGCACTGGAAAAAGCGCCCCACTCAGCAACCGAACCCCTGCACACACCCACCATCACACTGGACCTGCGGGCCCAGGGCAGCCGGCAGGCCCAGCTGCGCGTGTGCGACACCGGCCCGGGCGTGACCACGGAAAACAGGGGCCGCGTGTTCGAACCGTTTTTCAGCACCCAGCCCGGTGGCCTGGGCCTGGGGCTGCCGTTGTGCCAGTCGCTGGCGCAGGCGATGGGCGGCGAACTGCTTCTGTTGCCTGCGGCCCGCGGCGCAGGCGCCGAATTTCAGTTGACACTGCCACAGGCCACGGCAACGGCAGAGCAAACCCTGTGACCCACCCGCACGCCCCACCACCGAACCCGAAGCCGTGCACATGCAGACAGATCCCGTTTCGCCGCTGATCCACCTGGTTGACGATGACGAAGGGGTGCGCAGCGCTTTGGCCCTGCTCATCGCCACGGTGGGCCTGCGTGTGCAAACATGGGCACACCCGCAAACTTTTCTGGACAGCTTTGACCGCCAAGCGGTGGGCGCCATCGTGATGGACGTGCGCATGCCCGGGTTGTCGGGCCTGACGGTGCTGGACCAGCTGCGTGAACAGGGCGTGGACCAGCCGGTGGTCATGCTCACCGGCCATGGCACGGTGGACATGTGCCGGCGCGCCTTCAAGGCCGGTGCAGCCGAGTTTCTGGAAAAGCCGGTGGACGACGAAACCCTGCTGGAGGCGCTGCACAACGCCGTGCGCCAACATGTGCGCACACGCCAGCGCGACGCCGCCGGGCGCGAAGCGCGTGAACGTTATGCGCTGCTGTCACCGCGCGAATGCGAGGTGCTGTCGCTGGTGGTGGCCGGCCTGACCAACAAGGAAATCGGCCGCGCGCTGGCTTTGTCGCCGCGTACTGTGGAAACACACCGCGCACACCTGAGCAGCAAGCTGCAGGTGCAGACCCTGGCACACATGATCCGCGCCTACGCGCAGCTGGTGGACGAGGCCGCTGCGGTTTAAGGCGCAGCGGTCGCCACGGTTTAAAGCGCAGCGGCCGCAGCGGCCGCAGCGGGCATCCGTACAGCTACGGATGGGCGCTGCGGTGCACGCGGATGGCGCGTTGGCGGGCGGCGCAAAACAATGGCGGCACGGTTGGACTTCAACCGCAGCACCCCCATCCAGCACCCCAGGAAACTGCCATGAACCACCCCACCCGCACCGCCCCCTGCTTTGTTGTGCACGCTGCCCGCACGGCCGTCTTGGTGGCCTGCACCGCGATGGCCGCCAGCACCGCTTTCAGCCAGAGCCAGCCCGTGCGAACCGAACGCGCCCTGTCACTGGAACTGGCCAGCCAACTCGCCAGCGCCACCGTGGCAGCTTGCACCGCGGGCGGCTACCACGTCACCGCTGCGGTGGTCGACCGCGCCGGCCAGCTGCGCGCGCTGCACCGCGCCGACAACGCCGGGCCGCACACCGTCGCCGCCGCGCAGGCCAAGGCCTACACCTCGGCATCAGCCAAAAACAACACACTGGCCATGATGGAAGGCGCGCAGAAAAACCCCGCCGCAGCCAACCTGGTGCACATCCCGGGCTTTTTGTTGCTGGGTGGCGGCGTGCCGGTGAAAGTGGGCAACGACGTTATCGGTGCCATCGGCGTGGGCGGTGCACCCGGTGGCCATCTGGACGAACAATGTGCGCTGGCGGCACTGGACAAAGCCAAGGACCTGCTGAAATGAACCCGCGCGCAACGGCCCCTTCAAGCGCTTGGGCGCTGGCCTTCACCATCAGCATCAGCGCCTGTTGTTTGGGCCCGGCCCAGGCGCAGGTGCCGCCCACCGCCAGCGAAGCAGCGGCCTACCAGGGCCTGCATGCAGCGGCGCACCGCGGCGATCTGGCGGCCATCCCAAAGCTGGCTGGCAACAAAACAGCGCTGGAAGCCCGTGATGCCAGCGGCCGCACGCCCTTGCACGTGGCCACCTTTGCACGTCAGGCACAGGCGGTGCGCGCGCTGTTGCAGGCCGGTGCGAACCACGCGGCTTTTGAGCAAGGGCGTTACGACGCCGTGACCATCGCCGCCGTGGCCAACGACGAAGAAACGCTGCGCCAGCTGCTGGCTGGCGGCGCCAGCGCGGCGCTGACCACCAGCCGCTACGACGGCACGGCGCTGATAGCCGCTGCCCACCTGGGCCACGATGGCGTGGTGCAACAGCTGATCAAGGCCGGCGCACCGCTGGACCATGTGAACAACCTGCATTGGACCGCCGTCATCGAAGCCCTCGTGCTGGGCGACGGCGGCGCGCGCCACCAGGCCACGCTAAAGTTGCTGCTGGACGCCGGCGCCAGCACGCGGCTGGCCGACCGCAGCGGCGCCACGCCGTTGCAGCTGGCGCGGCAACGCGGCTATGCAGCGATGGTGCAGATGCTGGTGGCCGCAGGCGCGACATAAGCCGCAGCGCGCCGCCGGTGTGCTGTTGGTGTGCTGTGGGCCGCAGCACGAAGGCGCCGCGGCACCAGCACGGCGCGGCAAGGGCTTCCACCACTAGGCTGTGGTGCGGCCTGACCGCATCGTGCAGCCCACGCTGG
>JANNMQ010000252.1:0-6238 GCA_031398045.1 Rubrivivax sp. | reverse complement strand
GTCCCGGCCCGTTTGCGGCGCTCTCCTACAGCGGGTAGGTCCGTTGGCGCGCCGAGCCTGCTACCACCTGCGCTCGGGATGCTGCGTCCACCACTTGGCGCAAACCCGTGCACGTCAACCCCAGCATCGAACGTCCCTCTCTGGCCCTTTTGGCAGCGCGCCTGCGGTGCACACGACGTCGATCCGCAGCCGGTCCGACGGCGTGGTGGCCTGGCAGATCTGCCGCCATGATGCAGAGTCGCACCGTGTGCAAGACCTGGAAGTAAAGGGCAGCCCCGTCGGCATGGGTTGGAACCGATGGGTGCTGCACATCGTCGGTGACCGGCTGGCGCAGCCACCGGGGCGGTGGCTGCGCTATGAACCGGATGCAGCCGCAGCCGCAGCTGGCGCGACGCAGACCTGACAGCCAGCCTCCCAGGCCGCGGGCCTGGTGGCTGCCCTGGTGTGCAGCGCAGCGGCCTTGTTAAGGCCGGTGTGCGGGGCTTAGACCCGCGGTGGGTCGGTCTCGCGCGCCGGGTGCCGGTGTTGGGCAATGGCCGCGATGAAGGCTTCGTGCACCGACGCGCCTTCATCGGCTTCAGCCAGCAGCACACCGGGGTCGGCGTCGCCCGAGGCCAGGAAAGTCTCGACGCCTGCACGGTCCAGCAGCGACTTCGACCCGCCCAGGGCCAACAAGGTCTTGCCATGGCGGTACTGCTGCGCCACGAAGTCAACCGCCTGTGCATGGCGAAGCAGCAGCGCCACAGCGGCATCACCGTCGGGCAACACCACGGCATCAAACAAAACCGGTGCTGAGTTTTCGAAGCTCGCCGTGGCCTGCACCGCCTCGCCGTCAGCCGTTTCCAGCGCGCCCAGACGCGGTGCCACCACCACACCCACCGCGCCGGCTTCGTGCAGCGCCGCCTGCACCGCCAGCAGTGACGCGCCGTGCATGCCCTGCGCCGCCAGCAAAGCCACCTTGCGGGTGCGGATGCCCCCGTCGCCTGGCAAGGCCGTCAACGACAGCGCAGCAGACACGGTGACCTCGGGCTTGTTGGGTGTTTCCTGCGCACGCGGCATGGCAGCAGGCACCGGCATGCCCAGGCCTTCTGCAATGGCCGCCGCCAGTTTCGGCGACACATTCACCAACGACGCCAGCATGCGTTCGCGGATGGCGGGTACCGTCAGCTTGCTCAACTCGAAGCGGAAGCCGCCGGCAATGTGTGCCTGTTCCACCGCGGTCTGGCTGTCATAGAACAAGGTGGCCTGGGTGTAGTGGTCGGCAAACTTCTCGGGCTTGCCACGCAGCTTTTCGCCTTCCAGCGGCTGCGGGAAAGAAACGAAACCCTTCGCACCGGCCTGAAACGGGCAGCCGCCACCCAGCGAGTTGGGCTCATAAGCCACGCGCCCGCGGTTCACCGCCTGCCGGTGGATGCCATCGCGCTGGTTGTTGGACACCGGCGCCAGCGACGCATTGATCGGCAGCTCGTGAAAGTTGGCGCCACCCAGGCGGCTGATCTGCGTGTCCACATACGAGTGGTGGCGGCCGGCCAGCAGCGGGTCGTTGCTGAAGTCGATGCCGGGCACCACGTGGGCGGTGCAAAACGCCACCTGCTCGGTTTCGGCAAAGAAGTTGTCGGGGTTGCGGTTCAGCACCATGCGCCCCACCGGCCGCACCGGCACCAGTTCTTCGGGGATCAGCTTGGTGGCGTCCAGCACATCGAAGCTGAAGGCCTCGGCTTGTGCTTCGCTGAACAGTTGCAGGCCCAGCTCCCATTCGGGGTACTCGCCCGATTCGATGGCCTCCCACAGATCGCGGCGATGGAAGTCGGCATCAGCGCCAGAAATTTTGGCGGCCTCGTCCCACACCAGTGAATGGGTGCCCAGCTTGGGTTTCCAATGGAACTTGACAAACTGCGACGCCCCTTCAGCTGTGACGAGCCTGAAGGTGTGAACGCCAAAGCCCTGCATCATGCGCAGGCTGCGCGGAATGGCGCGGTCTGACATCACCCACATCAGCATGTGCGTGGTCTCGGGCGACAGCGAGGCAAAGTCCCAGAAGGTGTCGTGCGCCGATGCCGCCTGCGGAATGGCGTTGTGCGGTTCGGGCTTCACGGCGTGAACCAGATCAGGAAACTTCATCGCGTCCTGGATGAAAAAGACCGGCATGTTGTTGCCCACCAAATCCCAATTGCCCTGGTCGGTGTAGAACTTGACGGCAAAGCCGCGCACGTCGCGCGCCGTGTCGGCCGAGCCGCGTTCACCGGCCACGGTGGAAAAGCGCACAAACACCGGCGTCACCTTGCCGGCTTCGGCAAACGGTGCGGCGCAGGTCAGGTCGGGCAGCGCTTCATAGGCTTCGAAGTAACCATGCGCAGCCGAGCCCCGCGCGTGCACCACGCGTTCAGGAATGCGTTCATGGTCGAAGTGGGTGATCTTCTCGCGCAGGATGAAGTCTTCCAGCAACGTAGGCCCGCGCAGGCCCGCTTTCAGCGAATTCTGGTTGTCGGCGATGGCCACGCCCTGGTTGGTTGTCAGCACCCGATTCGAGCCATCCACACGGGCCTGTGCCAGACGGCCGTCGATGGCGTGGCCCCCGGGCGCCGCCGGGTCACCCGTCTTGGCCGATGTGTTGACTTCACTCAGGGTGCTGGCCGAAACCTGGTCAGACGCCGGCTCTGCCGTCAGCCCCACGGGCGGGCTGATGGCGTTGTCGCGCCCGAAGTCCAGCGCCTTGTTGGTGTTGTGCGGCATGGCGGCCACCAGCGCCTGCGTGCCGTTGGCCTGCGCCGTCACTGCATCGGTGGCTGCCGAGGCCTTGCCTGCAGCAGCACTGCGGCCCGCACGGCGCGCCGGCACGGGTTTGGCCTGGCCCGCGGTTTTTGCAGGGGTGGGTGGTGAAGTGTCTTTTTTCATGGATAACTTTAGATGTGAGGATGGACTGGAGCCGCTGTTTCACGGTGAATTCACGCGATTCATCGGCGGCGTGACGACGGCGGCTTGCCACCCGGACCGGGGACCAGGCGGCCGCGCAGCTCGGCGTCCAGGCCAGGCGTTGCCCGCATGTCGGTGTCAACCAGGCCGGCGTCGATGTCCCGCTTGGCCTGCACCATCACCGGGTCGGGTGCCTTGGCACCGGTTTGGGTGGCTTCGTCACGTTCATGAGGCAGCGCCAGGCCATCGTGCGGCCCCAGTTTCCTGCTGGCAGGCAAAGGCTTGGCCGCTTGCTGCGCCGCAGCGCGTTGGGATGTCGGTTTTGTCGGCATCACAAATCCCGGTGCCGTCAGGCCGTGCCACTGGCACGGTTCCAGGCGTCACGCGCCGCGTGCCGGGCACGGTCCCAGCGCAGCGTGGATGCACCACGGGCCGTGGCCCAGCGCCGCGACATCTCAGGTTCAATGTCGTCAAAGCTGCGCCCCGGGTAAAGGCCAAAAGCTTCGCCGCCCATGCTGTAGGCCGGGCCATAGTCGTCGAAGCTCGAACCCTGTTCGACGTAAGGCCGCTCGCGATAGGAATCGCGCCAATAAGCGTCTTCCAGCGTCGGGTCCATCACTTCGGCAAAGCTCTTGCCAGCCAGCCCGCCCACCACGGCACCCAACGCGGCGCCCACAAAAGTGCCTACCGGCCCAACCACCGTGCCCGCCACCGCGCCAGCGGCTGCGCCGCCCAAAGCAGCGCCAAGCCCCGTGCCGACGGGGTGTGCTCCCGCCTCGCCGGTAATCGGGTCGCGGTTGGCATCGTCGTCACGGGTCTCTGGGCTGTTGTTCATGGCAGGTCCTGGTGTGGGTTGCGTGGTGGGGCGGTAGGGCGATAGAGCAGTAGGGCAGTGCAGCGATCAGCGTGTGCTGCCGCGGCGAACGAGATTGACGATGGCCAGCAAGATGACGGCACCGACAAACGACACCAACATGGCCGGCAGGCTGAAGTTGTTTTGATTGATGGTGCCGATGCCCACCAGCGGCGATATGAACCAGCCTGCAACCATGGCGCCCACGATGCCGACGACGACGTTGAGGAACAGGCCTTGCTGGTCATTGGTTTTCATGAAGATGCTGGCAAGCCAACCAATGAGGCCGCCGATGATCAACCAGATGATGAAATTCATGATGTGCTTTCCGATAAGTCTTGAGGTGCCCCGAACGACATGCACAGGGCTTGAGGTGCCGATGTTTGCGCCTGTGTCGTGCACCGTCTGTGCGCTGTCAAACATCAGCGTCACCGTTGTGAGCCCACCATCGAAGCCCACCACCCATGCAAGCGTTCACGCGCAGGCCGCGCGGGCCGCGCGTCAACGCTTCCGTCTGGGCTTGGTTTTGGCCGTGGGCGCAGGCGGCGCGGGCAGGTTGAATGCTTCAGCCACCGCCGCCTTGGCCTGTCGCTGGGCCTGCAGCGTGGCCTTGCCGCGCAGGGTGCCTGCAACACGGTTGGCCGTGCTCAGCCACAGGCTCATGAAGGGGTTCTTTTTCAGCCAGGGATTGGGCATGTCACTCCCAACTCAATGCGTGAGCCGAGCGATGACCAGGCCCACCACAAAAGCGGCTGCAACAGCCGCCAGCGGGTTGCCGCGCACGGTTGTTCGCAGGTCCTCGGCCCATGCATCGCGCGTCTCGCGCAACTCGTGGGCCTTGGCCTGCAACGCGTCTTGAGCGGCAGCCACGCTTTGGCCCATGTGCTGCACAGCGGGCGCTGCACGGTCTGCCAGGCGATCGATGGTGGCGTGGGCACCCTGCACCGCGCTTTTCAGCAGGTCGACGGCGGGCGGCGGCGCTTTTTCGCTGCCCGGCAGCATTGACGTGTCGGGCACCGGCAAATGGCCGTCTGGGTTGTTCCCAGAGGCATTGGACAGGTTGTTGGGGTACAGGGTTGTGTTCATGACGTTTCCTTTTGCATACGGACCGCCTGGGCCAGCAGCTCATCTTTGCGAGCGGCCATGCGGGCACCCAGTTCAACCATGTCGAGCGACGAGGCCTTCACCTTCGGGAACATCTCGTTCTGCTCTTCCTTCACGTGGTGCTTCACGTACTCCGACAGCACCTTGACCTTGGCGTCAAACATCTCGCCATCGGGCTCAACACCTTCAAGTTGCGCAATCAGGCCTTTCACACCAGCGTGTTCAACGGTGGCTTCAGGCACCAGCAACTTGTCCTTCAACGCAGCCTTCACGGCCGGGTAGAAGATCTCTTCCTCGATCTGCGCGTGCACGCTCAGCGCGGTGCAGATCTCGGCCACCAGGGCCGACTTGTTGGCCACTGAACGGGTCTTTTCGTATTCGGCAAACAGCTGGCTCACAGCCTCGTGGTCGGCCTTCAGCAGCGTGATGGCGTCCTTCGATACGGACTTGGACTTTTCGGCAGGGGTGGACTTGGGGGTGGTCATGGGGTTCCTCGGATGGGTGGGTACAGGGGGGCGTGCAAGCCTTGCACGAACAGCGGTCTCACAGGCTGAACGGTAGACAGCGCACCCCGGCGCGTCTGTTCGCTTTCACACACCCGTCATTTCGATGGGCTTTGAGCAGCACTTGAAGCCGCGGCGTACGGCACCGCACATACAGCGCACGCTGATGGTGGGAAGCTTCGGCATCGTCTCTACGTCGAAAGTGCCTTTATGAGCAACTTTCTTGCCTCCGGTTCGACGGCTTCGCGCGGCTTGTTGGGCGCCTTCAAGTCGTGGCTGCGCCCACCATCGGGCCAGAGCTGGCCACTGTCAGCCCTCCTTCCCGGAGAGAAGCCACTGGTGCATGCCTACGGGACGGCCCGTGTGCTGGTGGTGGATGACAACCCGGTGAACCTGATGTTGATGGCGGCGCTGATGGCATCGCGGGGGCTCGTGCCGTCGATGGCAGCAGATGGCGCTGAAGCCGTGGCGCTGGCCTGTGAACAGGACTTCGACCTCATCCTGATGGATTTGCAGATGCCGGTGCTGGATGGTTTGGGTGCCACTGCGGCCATCCGGCGCTTTGAAGCTTCCCACGCCCGGTCCGCGGTGCCCGTTGTCGCTTACTCCAGCACGACATTGGGCGCTGGCGTACTGGCATCACACGGCTTGAACGGCAGCCTGAGCAAGCCGTGTAGCGATCAGGACCTGGAGCATTGCTTGGTCCAGTGGTGCCCAAGCTACCGCGCGGCCCCAGCCACACGCGGGGTTGCGCACTCCCAACGCTGAAGGCTGCAGCGGGCAGGCCAGCGGCGCCAGGCCCAACAAGCTGCGCTGCAGCCGAGGTGCACGGTCCGTGATGACTCCTACTGCCGCTGTGTGGTGG
>JANNMQ010000887.1:0-7445 GCA_031398045.1 Rubrivivax sp. | reverse complement strand
CAGCCGGAAGCTGTCAACCTGGTTGGTGTCGGCCGCCACGCAGGCCACCACGTCGGCATCACCCGCCTGCACCGCCCGCGCGGCGCGGCGCAGCGACATCACGGCCGATGCGCCGCCGGTGGGGATGTGGTCCAGCCAGCGTGGCTGCAGGCCCAGGTGCTGCGTGACGCCCACCGCGGTGTCGGGCTGCAGCGAGAAGCTGCTGACCGTCAGGCCGTCGATCTGCTCCTTTTGCAGGCCGCTGCCCGCCAGCAGTTGGCGCAGTGCCTGGCCCAGAAACCAGTGTGCGCCGCGTGTGGAGTAGCGCACGTAGGGCACCGTCACCGGCACGGTGACGGCCACGCCTTCGTAACCCTGGCGACGGCGCATCGTCATCAATCGAGTTTGATGCCGGCGGCCTTGATGATGGGCGCGAATTTCGCGGCGTCGTCCTTGATCACCTGCGCAAACTGTTCGGGCGTGTTGGCCACCACCGTCATGCCCACGTTGGCCAGCTGGTCGCGTGTTTCCTTCAGGTTCAGGATGCGCACCAGCTCGGCGTTGAGCTTGGTGACTATCGCCTTGTCGGCCCCCGCGGGCAGCACGAAGCCGATCCACGTGTCCAGCGGCACGGCGTTGACGCCGGCCTCGGCCAGGGTGGGCACGTCGGGCAGCAGCGGCGTGCGGGCGCGGCTGGTCACCGCCAGCGGGCGCACCTTGCCGCCCTTGATGTGCGCCATCGCCGGGCCCAGCGCGTCGAAGATCACCGGCACCTGGCCGGCTATGAGGTGGGTCATCGCCGGCGCGCCGCCCTTGTACGGGATGGCCAGCAGCTCAGCGCCAGTGGCCGTCTTGAACACCTCGCCGGCCACCTGCGCCGGCAGCGCGCCATGGGCATAGGCCAGCTTGCCACCCTGCGCTTTGGCCAGCGCCAGCAGGCCCTTCACGTCGCGCACATCCACGCTGGGGTTGACCGCCAGCACCATGGGCATCGACGCCGCCAGCGTCACCGGCGTGAAGCTGGTGATGGGGTCGTACGGCAGCTTGGCGTACAGGCTCTGGTTCATCGCCAGCGTGGAGTCGATCGGCATGAACACCGTGTAGCCATCAGGCGCGGCGCGCGCCACGCCTTCGGCGGCGATGATGGTGTTGCCGCCGGGGCGGTTCTCCACCACCACCGGCACCTTCCAGCTGTCGGCCAGGCGCGCCGACACCGCGCGCGCCAGCATGTCGGTGCCGCCGCCCGGCGGGAAGGGCACGACGAACTTGATGGCGCGGCTGGGATAGGCTTCTTGGGCCGACGCCGCGGTGCACAGCACGGTGGCAGCCAGCAGCAGGCCCTTCTTGAACAGATGTTGGTCGAACAGGTTCATGGGGTTCCTTTAAGCGCGGGAAGCAGGCTCACCGTTTGAGCCGGTAGCCTGCGGCCTCGCGGTCCCAGGCGGTGGGGGTGATGCCGCGCTCGCGCAGCTTGAACTTCTGCACCTTGCCGTTTTCGGTGGCCGGCAGCCGGTCGACGAAGTCCACATAGCGCGGCACCGCGAAGTAGGCCAGCCGCGGCTCGCAAAAGCGCATCAGCTCCACCGGGTCGAGCGTGGCGCCGGCGCGCAGCACGATGGCGGCCATCACCTCGTCTTCAGCCAACTCGCTTTGCACCGGGAAGATGGCGGCCAGCTGCACGGCGGGGTGGCTCAGCAGCACCTGCTCCACCTCGAACGACGAGACGTTTTCGCCGCGGCGGCGGATGGCGTCCTTCAGCCGGTCGATGAAGCGGAAGTAGCCGTCGGCGTCGCACGACACGCGGTCGCCGGTGTGGAACCACAGGTTGCGCCAGGCCTCCACCGTCTTGTCGGGCATGCCGAAGTAGCCGGTGGCCATCGAGAACGGCTCGCTGGCGCGGACCAGCAGCTCGCCCGCCTCGCCCGGCGGCAGCTCGTTGTCTTCGGCGTCGACCACACGCGCCTCGAAGCCGGCGCGCACGCGGCCCACGGTGCCCGGTCGCTGTTCGTCGATCCGCACGCCGATGACGAAATTGGTCTCGGTGGAGCCGTAGCCTTCGAGCAGTTGCATGCCAAAGCGCTGCACAAATTCGGCCTGGAAGCGCTGCGGCACGCCTGGCGCCAGCGCGATGCGCACGCGGTGCGCCCGGTCCAGCGGCGACGGCTCTTTGGCCAGCAACATGGGCACCATCGCGCCCAGCACGTAAGTGACGGTGGCCTGGTGGCGCACCAGCGATTCCCAGAACATCGAGGCCGAGAAGCGCTTTTCCACCACCAGCGTGGAGCCGGTCAGCAGCGCCTGGAAAAACGCGTTCAGCGCATTGGTGTGGAACAGCGGCAAGGTGGTGACCAGCGTCTCGCCCTGCCGCAGGCCCAGCAGCTCGCCGCTGTGCACACCCCACCAGTGGTACTGCGCATGCGGGCAGCACACGCCCTTGGACACGCCGGTGGTGCCCGAGGTGTACAGGATGGCCAGTGTGTCGCCCGGCCGCAGCGCGGCAGCCGGCGCCTGGCCGGTGGGCCGGGTGGGAAACGGTGTGCAAAGCCAAGGACCAGGCGCCGCGTTTTCGCCGTCGATTTCGCCGTCGCTATCGCTATCGCCGGCGCCGCCTTCGACGTTACCCGCACCCACCAGCCACACCTGGCCGATGGGCAGCGGTTGCTCCCCCAACGCCGAGGCCGCGGCCACCGCCTGCAGGCCGTCGCGCTCGGCCACCAGCAGCCGTGCGCCGGAATTGGCCATCACGTGGCGCAGCGGCTCGCCGCGCGACGCGGTGTTGATGGGCACGGCCACCGCGCCGATCCAGGCGCAGCCCAGAAACACCTGCATGAATTCGATGCGGTTGGAGCAAAACAGCGCCACCCGGTCGCCGGCCTTGATGCCGACCTGCTGCAGCGCGTCGCCCCAGGCGGATGCGGCCTGCATGGCGTCGGCAAAGCTCCAGCGCGCGTCACCCGCGATAAACAAGGTGCGCGGGCCGAAGCGCTCGGCCTGGCGCTGCAGCATGGCCGGCACGGTGCGCTGGGCCGGCTCGAAGCGGGCGATGGGTTCGGCTTGTGCGGTCATCAAGGGTGTTTCCGGCCTACATGAAAAGCTGCATGTTGCCGAAGGCTGCATCGCAGTTGACCAGGTCGACGCGCTTGAGCCGGATGTGCAGCGCATCGGCCGCGCCCACCAGCGTGTGGGTGGCCCAGCCGGCGTACAGGGTCTGATCGTCGCGGCGCGTCTCGACGTAGTGAAACGCGGTGCGCGTGGTCCACACGCCGGCCGCCTCATCGCGGCTTTCGATGGTGGGCTGCTGCAGCAGGTGGTGGCAGCGGCTGGTGGGTTGCTGCGAATAGGTGCGCGCGCCGTGCAGCCGTTCAATGCGCACCTTCAGCAGCAGTTTGTCTTCGTACAGCAACGAAGCCTGCAGCCGTGCGTCGGTCTGGCCGTGCGCCAGCGGCATCCAGTAGTGGCCGTCGTCGGTGAAAAGTTGCAGCCAGTCGTCAAAGCGCAGTTCGTCCAGCAAGCGCGCCTCTTGCACCACGAAGTGGATCAGGTCTGCATCGGTGGGCGCCGTGTTCATGCGGCGGCCCCTGCGCCTGCCTGCAACATCGATTGCGTCATGAACTGGGCCCAGGCACGCATCTGCGAGCGCATCTGCCATTCGTTGGTGCCGTTGGTGACCACACCCGCGCCGCCGGTGTCGGCGCTGTGTTCAGCCGGGTCGTACAAACGCGCCACGTTCACCCACTGCAGCGCGCGCGAATGCAAAGCGGCTTGTGCCCGTTCGTACATCTCCAGGTCGTCATGCCCCACCACCGAGGTGGGGGCGTTGATGAGCCGGTTGTACATCAGCGTGCGCTCGAGCAGCAGGTCCGGTGCACCCACCAGGCGGAAGGTCCAGCTTTCCACCAGCGTGCGGTCGGCCGCGATGGGCAAGAACCGCCGCAGCGTCTGTATCGGCCCCTTGACCATGATGTTGGGCCAGTACACGGTGTTGTGCCGCACCTCGCCCAGGATCTGCTTCGCGCGGTCTTCACCGTAGGCGGCGGCCATCGCGTCCCAGTAGCCGGGCACGGGTGAATAGGCGGCGTGGATGGAGCCAGCCACGCCGGTGTGGCCATGGCCATGGTTCCAGACGCGGATGCCCATCTTTTCGAAGAAGTCATACGGGCTCATGAAGGGCGCAAACAGTTCTACGGCCATCGGCTTGGGTGTGCCGGCGGGTGCTTGTTCCCACACACGCACGGCGGTGCCGGCGCTGGACTGGTGGGCCACCATCGGGTGGCAGGTGTCGGTTTGGTTGTCGACCAGCATTTTCCAGTTGCAGCGGTGCAGGTAGCGCATCACGCCGCCGGCCACTTCCAGCCGTCCGGCGGGTGCACGGTCCACCATGTTGTCCAGCGTCGACAGCGACTGACCGAAGTAGTCTTCAAAGCCGATGCCCTGCGGGTTCAGGCGGCAGAACACAAAGCCGCGGTAAACGTGGGCGGCGCCCACGCGCGCCATACCTTGGTGGGCTTCACACTGCTGCAGCGTCTGCGGCGCGTAGCCTTCACGCAGCGGAATGTTGAGCAGGCTGCCATCGGTGCGGTAAGTCCACGCGTGATACGGGCAGCGGAAAAATTTGCCGGTATGGCCGCCGCCTTCGGGCACCAGTTGCACCCCCTTGTGTGCGCAGCGGTTGTGCAGCACGCGGATGCTGCTGTGGTCGTCTGCACCGGTGGGCCCGGCTTCGGTGTGGCGCACCATCACCACCGGCTGGTCGCCCACCGTGGTGGCGTAGAAATCGCCCACCTGCGGCACCTGGCTGGTGTGGCCCACGTAGACCCAGGTGTTGTTAAACAGGTGCTCCATTTCCAGCGCAAACACCTCGTCGCTGATGTAGCAGTCGCGGTGAATTTCGAAGTCGCGCACCAGTGCGGCCACGGCGGGTGGGTTGCTGCGGTAGGTCATGCCGGGGCTCCCTTCACGGTGGGCAGGTGCGCAGCGCCTGGTGCAGCTGGGCGCAGGGCGGCTTGCTGCAGCGCTGCCTGCAAGGCGTGGCCGTGTTCGTCGGCCAGCGCAGCCGTGCGCAGCCGGGCCACCAGGTCGGGCATCGCTCCGCCAACCCACGCGGCGCGCAGCAGTGCGTAGCTGCGCAGGCCGCGCTCATGGGTGTCGCCATAACCCTTGACCAGTCGCTGGCAGCGGGTGATTTCCAGCGCCAGCGCGGGGCTGTGTGCAGCGGCGTCGCGGATGTCGGCCAGCCAGGCTTCGATGCGCTGCTGCTCGGCCACAAAACGCAGTGTGCTGCGGCGCCAGGGGCGCAGGCCGGCCACTGCACGCAACATGAAAAAGCCGCGCAGTGAACTGGTCTGCACCACACGCCCCTCTCGGCACAGGCGCTGCACCAGGCGGCGCGGCAGGTTGGAGGCCAGCAGCCAGCGGCCCAGGCCACCGGGCAGGCTTTCGGCCACTTCCTGCAAACGCGGGTGCAGGTATTCGTTGATGGTTAGCAACTGCTGCGCACCGGCCCGCACCTCGGTGTGCACACGGTCGAAGCGGCTGCCGCGGGTTTTCAGGTCGGCCACACGGATGGTGTCCTCAAAACTCATCCACAGCGCCAGGTGGCGGGCCAGATCTTGCATCAGCGGCTCGGACAAAGGCGCCGCTGCTGCGGCGCCATGCAAGCGGTCCAGGTACAGCGCGGCATAAGCCACGTCCTGATAGTCCACCAGGCGGCGCAGCCCCTCCATCACCAGGCGCAGGCTTTCGCCGCTGTAGGCACCGGCGGCGCGGTCGATCAGCGCTTGCACGGTGGCGTCGGCCGAGCGCGGCCATGCGGGTGCGGCGGCGGGCATGGGCACTGCCGCCACCGTCTGGTCGCCCGCCGTGGCGCGTTCAAACGCCGCACCAAAAGCCTTCAGGCTGGGTTTGACACCCACACCGCCGCGCTCGATGGTGGCTTCGAATTGCTCGCGGGTGAACGGCAAGACGCCCGTGCCGGCCAGCGTGCCCAGCAGCACGGCGCTGATCACACTGCCCGCAGATTCGGCAGCTGCAGCCATGTCGTAGCCCACGAAGCGCTGCGCAGCAGCCTGCACACCCTGCAGCAGCACATCGGCATCGGCGCGGCCGTCACCCAGGGCGATCTTTTCGGCGATGGCATACACGCGGTGCGTGGACGCCACCAGCGTGGTGCGGTCGGGCGTCACCAGCCCGCGCTGCACGGCGCGGCCGGCTTCCATCAGTTCACTGGCCAGCACCACGTCCACGTCACCGGGCAACGGCATCAGCGCCAGCACCGGCGGTTTGCCAGCGGCCAACGCTGCGGCTTGTGGGAAGAGTTCCACGTAGTAGATGGTGGCACCGGTGCGCTGCGCCACGCCGGGCACCGACGTGGTCTGCGCGATGTGGCCGTTGTGTTCAGCCAGATCTACCAACCAGTCGGCCAGCACACCGCCCCCTTCACCTCCCATGGCCAGGATGGCAATCTTGATGGGTTGGCGGCTGCTGGCGGTCATCGGCATGGAATCAAAACGCCCAGCGCGCGCGCCGTGCCGCGCTGCGCTGCTGCATCCATCCGATAACCCGGCTGCGCAGCCCGGCGCGCAAACGTTCCCAGGCATTCGGGTTGCTGATCACCTGCGCCTTGTAGAACGATGGGCACAACACCGCCGCGTGTGACACCTCGCCGCACAAGCCGCAGCCGACGCAAGAGTCGATGACGGCGGCCACCGGGTCGGTGCGCAGCGGGTCGGGGTTGGGCTTGATGGTCAATGACGGGCAGCCCGACAGCCGGATGCAGGAATGGTCGCCGGTGCAGGTGTCGGGGTCGACACCAAATCGCTCACGCACCACGCGCTCACCACGCGCCACCGCGGCGCGCTGCAAAGGCTTTTCTCGCCGCTGTTTGTTCAGCATGCATTCGCTCTGCGCAATCAGCACCTTGGGGCCCGGCTCGTGCGAGGTCAGCGCTTCTTTCAGCGTCGCCTGCATGGCCTTCAGGTCGTAGGTGCGTCGCACCGTGCGCACCCAGTTCACACCCACGCCGCGCACGGCCTTTTCGATCGCGTGGCCGGTGCTGCGCGTGGCGTTGGCGGCGGTGGACGACAGGATGTCTTGCCCACCGGTGGCCGAGGTGTAGCTGTTGTCAACGATGACGGTCAAATTGTTGGAACGGTTGAACACTGCGTTGGCAATGCCGCTGGTCAGGCCGTTGTGCCAGAAACCGCCGTCGCCCATGACGCTGATGGCGCGTTTGTCGGCCTTCACGTTCAGCGCCGCAGCACCAGCGGCGCCCAGCCCGTAACCCATCGTCGTGTTGCCCAGGTTGAAAGGCGGCAGGATGGAAAACAGGTGGCAGCCGATGTCGGCCGACACATGGTGCGCACCCAGTTCACGTTCCACCAGCTTCATGGCCGTGAAGATGGGGCGTTCGGTGGACTGGGCGCTCATCGTGGTGTTCATCCTGATGTTCATCGACCTGCGGCTGCTGG
>JANNMQ010000177.1:0-2682 GCA_031398045.1 Rubrivivax sp. | reverse complement strand
GCGATCATGCCCACCGCTTTCAACGCGCTCGTCCAACCGCTGGCCTCGGCTGCTGCACCGCTGGCGGCCAGCAAGGGCAACAGCGCCAGGATGGGTATGGCTGCCATGTCTTGCAGCAGCGCCACGCTCAGCACACTTTGGCCGGCGGTGGTGGGCATCAGGTTGCGTTCAGCCAGCACGCCCAGGCCGATGGCGGTGCTGCTCATGCCCAGCGCCAGCCCGGCCACCAGTGCCAACCGACCGTCCACGCCTGCGGCCAGGGCCACGGCCCCGATCAACGCGGCCGATCCGAACAATTGCACGCTGCCCCAGCCAAAGATGGGCCGGCGCATAGACCACAGGCGCCTGGGCTCGAGTTCCAGGCCCACCAGAAACAGCATCAGCACGACGCCGAACTCTGCAAAGTGCAGCATTGCCTGCGGGTCGGTCACCAGCTTCAACCCCCAGGGGCCGATGGCGATGCCTGCACCCAGGAAACCGATGATGGAACCCAGCCCCAGCAAGCGCGCCAGCGGCACCGCCAGCACGGCGGCGCCCAGGTAGATGAGGCTGTTGATCAACCAGGGGGTGCCGTGTTCCATGCTGGGTTTGCGGTGAGGGGGCGGTGAGGGGGAGGTTGGTTTGCGAGTCAGGGTGTGGGCCTGGCGTCGGCAGGCACGGCACAGTCGACACTGGGTTCCAGGCCTTCGATCTCTGGCCAGTGCGGCCAGGTGCGCAGGCGCTGCACAAACAGGTCGGTGTGATCCTGCAGCTGCGCTGCGCTGGCGCTGTGCGCACCGTGCAACACCAGTGGCGGCAGCCAACGCATGCCCACCAGCGCCGCCGTCTGTTCATACGGATGCAAAAAGGCGTCGAAGAAGTAGCGGTTGTAGCCGTCGGGCCGGTAGCTGGTTTCGGGCCCGCCGGTGGAGGCCACCAGCCACAGGTCTTTGCCGCGCAAGGCCTGCCCACCCGGCCCGTAGGCCCAGCCGAAACTGAACACCTCGTCCAGCCACAGCTTCAGCAGCGGCGGCATCGAATACCACTGCACCGGGTGCAGCCACACCACGGCGCGGCTGTGCGCCAGCAGTGTTTGTTCGGCCGCCACATCCACCAGGTAGTCGGGGTACAGCGCGTACAGGTCGCGCACCTGCACACGGGCGCTGTCCAGGTGGGCAGCGGCCTCCATCAGCGTGCGCGTGGCACGGGAATGCTCCATTTGGGGGTGGGCGGCAATGACCAGGATGTCGGGCATGGTTGCGCTGGCAAGTTCTTGAATACGGTGCTGTCCGTGCGGCGTCGCGCAGCTACCATACTGCACAACCAGGCGCTACCCACGCGCCACCCTGCACCCTGCAAGCCCCCAGGAGCCCAGCATGCCCGTGATCGTGGTGGCCAACCCCAAGGGAGGTGTTGGCAAAAGCACCCTGGCGACCAATGTGGCCGGTTGCCTGGCCGCTGCCGGCCACACGGTGATGCTGGGTGATGTGGACAGCCAGCAGTCCAGCGCGCAGTGGCGGCAACTGCGCCCCCCTGGCGCCGCAGCCATCGCCGGCTGGGACGTGGCGGCCGACCATCTGGTGCGGCCCCCCAAAGGCACCAGCCATGTGGTGCTCGACACCCCCGCGGGCCTGCACGGCACGCGGCTGGACGCGGTGATGAAGATTGCCGACCGCATGCTGATACCGCTGCAGCCCAGCCTGTTTGACATCCAGGCCACCGACGCTTTTGTGAAAACGGTGCGCCAGCACCCGCGGGGTGCCCAGGTCAAGCTGGCCCTGGTGGGCATGCGCGTGCGTGAACAGACACGGGCCAACGAACAGCTTCACAGCTACCTGGCCACCGTGCCGGTGCCGGTGCTGGCCTGGCTGCGCGACACACAAAACTATGTGCAGCTGGCGGCGCACGGCCTGACGCTGTGGGACGTGGCGCCCAGCCGTGTTGAACGTGATTTGCAGCAATGGGCGGCGTTGTCTGACTGGGTGTGCACGGCATGAGCAGCAGCTATCCGCAGGCGCCTGCAGCGGCGGGCCAGCACCATTACCCGCACCTGGCCGACTTGCAGGCGCTGGTGGGGCAAGACATTGGCTGCAGCGCCTGGATGCCGGTGGACCAGGCGCGCATCGACCAATTTGCCCAGGCCACGGGCGACCACCAGTGGATCCACACCGACCCCGCGCGCGCGGCCGGTGGCCCTTTTGGCGCCACCGTGGCGCATGGTTTTTTGACCCTGAGCCTGCTGCCGTCGCTGTTTGAAACCGCTTTTGTCATCGACGACGTGCGCATGGGCGTGAACTACGGGCTGAACCGCGTGCGCTTCATGTCGCCGGTGCTCGTGGGCAGCCGCGTGCGTGGCCGCTTCAAGCTGGTCAGTTTCGAGCCCCTGCCGGGTGGTGCGCAGTTGACGGTCGACGCCACGATAGAGATAGAGGGCGCCGAGAAACCAGCCTGCGTGGCGCAGACGGTGTCGCGGCGTTACGTGTAGGCACAGAAAAAATGGAGGCAGAAGATGAAGGTCTTGTTGGTGGACGACCATCCGCTGGTGCTGTCGGCGCTGCAGTCGGTGATACAGGGCATCGGCGACGACACCACCGTGGTGGGCGTGGACAGCGCTGCTGCCGCACGCGCGACGCTGGCTGAAGACAGCGAGTTCGACCTCGTGCTGCTGGACCTGGCGCTGGGCGACGCCGACGGCTTTGATGT
>JANNMQ010000110.1:0-20435 GCA_031398045.1 Rubrivivax sp. | reverse complement strand
TTGCGATCGGCGCAAACGACGCCCGCATTCGTCAGATCCGGCTGTCGCTCGCCCGCCTGTCGGTCTCCGGAGCGCATATCTTTGGTGGCATCGTCACGATGCTCGATTCGCGCAATTCGGTATACGGCTACGGCAGCGGCTATGGTTATGGTTATGACTATGGCCAGCGCGACCCTGCGGTGGCTGACGATACCGACCCACGCACCGTGAACTAGGCTGCAATGATGGCGCGTCCTTTGCTTGCAGTGGTCATCAGCGCACTTACGGTGATCGTCAGCTTCGCGAGTGCGATGGCGGTAATAGCGGAAACAACCGCCAGGGCCGCACCGGCCGTTGCTACCGCAATCCCTGTGGTGGGCGACGCCTATGGCGGGCGCTGGGCCAGGTCGTTGGTGGCAAGCAAATTGCAGGCGGGTTTGAGCGTCGATACCGGCACCGTGGATCGGCGAAGTGAGGCGCTGGCGGACGCTGCGTTTCGCGCGGATCCTCTCAATAGCGATGCACTCACCGTGCTGGCGGATCGTGTGCGCGACGTCATCGGATTGCGCCGCGGGTCCGTCGTCCTCACGCCCCACGACGGGGAGTACGCCACGCTCTACGGCAGTCGTCCCGGTCCTGATCGCCGCCAGCTTCTGCGCGGCCTCGACGTCCACGCCTTTCTGGACTTCTTCCACCAGCGCGACGATGTCGCCCATGCCCAGCACGCGGCCGGCGTGGCGTTCGGCGTCAAACACTTCCAGGCCGTCGATCTTTTCAGAGACGCCAGCAAACTTGATCGGCACGCCGGTGATCTGGCGCACCGACAGCGCCGCGCCGCCGCGCGAATCACCGTCCATTTTGGTCAAGATGACGCCGGTCAGTGGCAGCGCATCTTTGAAAGCCTTGGCCGTGTTGATGGCGTCCTGGCCCTGCATGGCGTCCACCACGAACAGCGTTTCTATCGGGTTCAGCGCCGCGTGCAATTCGGCGATTTCAGCCATCAGTGCCGCGTCGATGCCCAGGCGCCCAGCGGTGTCCACCAGCAACACGTCGAAGTAATGACGTTTGGCGTGGTCCAGTGCGGCCAACGCAATGTCGCGCGGCTTCTGGGCTGCGTCTGAAGCAAACCACTCGGCACCGGCCTGGTTGGTCACCGTTTTCAGTTGTTCGATGGCCGCCGGCCGGTAGACGTCGGCCGACACCGTAAGCACCTTTTTCTTGCGCTTGGTGATCAGGTGCTTGGCCAGCTTGGCCGTGGTGGTGGTTTTGCCGGCGCCTTGCAAGCCCGCCATCAGGATGACGGCGGGGGGTTGTGCAGCCAGGTTCAGTTCAGCAACCGGGCGGCCCGGTGCACCTTCCAAGCCGGCGTCGCCCATGGTGGCGGCCAGTTCCTTGTGCACGATGCCCACCAGGGCCTGGCCCGGGTTCAGTGAGCCCACCACATCCTGGCCCAGCGCCTTTTCTTTCACGCGTGTTATGAAGTCGCGCACCACCGGCAGGGCCACGTCGGCTTCCAGCAGCGCCATGCGCACTTCGCGCAACATGTCTTGCACGTTGCTCTCGGTGATGCGCGCTTGGCCGCGCATCGTCTTAACCATCCGGGACAGACGGTCGGTGAGGGTGGTGGCCATGGTTGGTTTGGTGGCAGACGCCGTGAAGACGGGCCCGCGGTCAGTACACTGTCGGCATGATTGTATCTAGCACCCTGCCCGTACTGGGCCCCAGTGGCCCCTGGCCGCTGGTGGTGGTGGCTGCGTTTTTGTATCTAATGGCAGCAGCGCCGGTGCAGGCGCTGCGCCGATTTGCCGTCGCTGCTTTTCTGGGCGCTTTTGTTTTGCATGCGTTGCTGCTGTTGATCGACATTGCAGGGCTGGGCCAGCCCGATGCGGGCACGCGGTTGGGTTTTGGCCCCGTGCTGTCGATGACGGTGTGGCTGGTGGCTGCGGTGTACACCGTGGAAAGCCGGATGTTGCCGCTGCCCACGGTGCGCCAGTGGCTGGGTGTGGCGGGGGCGGTGGCCATTGGTGTGGCTGCGGCTTTTCCAGGTGAAGCCAAACGTGCGGCCACGGCATTGGCGCCGCTTCACTTTGCGCTTGGTGTGGGTTCGTATGCGCTGTTTGGTGCAGCGGTGCTGCATGGCCTGATGCTGGACGCGGCAGAGCGCCGGCTGCGCGCGGGGGTCTCTGCATCGCCGGAGGGCAAGCCGCCGGGCGTGCCCTTGCTGCAGCTGGAGCGCCTGACCTTCAATTTTGTGGCCGCAGGCTTTGCCGCACTGAGCGCCACGTTGGTACTCGGCCTGGTGACCAGCGGCCCCTGGCGCGTAGAACACAAAACGGTGTTTGCACTGCTGGCCTGGATGGTGTTTGCTGCGCTGCTGGCGGGCCGCCACTGGTGGGGCTGGCGCGGCCGCCGGGCTACGCGCTGGCTGTATACCGGTGCGGTGCTGCTGTTGCTGGCTTACGTAGGTTCACGTTTTGTGCTCGAGGTTCTGCTGGCGCGCTGATGAGCTGATGGGCTGATGGGCCGCCAGGGTCAACAAGCCCAGCGTATGTACGCCTGAGGTAGTGGACGATGAAGTATCTGTTGGTGTTGGTGGTGGTGATCGTTGTGGCCTGGGTGATGCTGGGCCGTAGCCGCGGTCGCGGCGACAAGAGCCAGCCGCGGGGCGATGCTGCGCCCAAGGCAGATGCGGGTGGTGCCGAAAAAGCCGCTGGCAAGCGCTCTGGTCCAGCGGACGCAGCGCTGACCATGGTGGCTTGTTCACATTGCGGACTGCATCTGCCGCGTGCAGATGCGGTGGCCGACGCGCAGGGGCGGCTCTTTTGCGAAGACGCACACCGCTTGGCCGGGCCGCGCTGAAGGCTGGTAGTCCGTTTCACCAAAAACAATACATGAAATCGCGTCTTTCTCCGCCATGCGTCGTTGCATTCCCTTGTCGCACTGCAAGTGCGACTGCGGGTCTGCGCCTAGCCTGGCGAAAAAATCCATCGATTTCATTTTGTAATGCCTTTGGTGAAACGGACTACCAGTCAGCCCCTGCATGAGTTCCGGCAGGACCACCCCTTCACCGCCAAGCGCCGACGCCAACCGCCGCAGCGCAGACCGCCGCGGAATCGACCGCCGCCGGCCCTATGGCCGCCGTCGCAACGATTCGCTGTTTGGCACCTCGGGCAACGAGCCGGCTGCGGCGGGCGATTCATTTTTCGACCCCGGCTGGTTGTCGGCAGGAGACGCGGCGCAGGCTGAACCCTCGTTTGCGCGTCAGGGCCGCCGTAGCGCGCAGGTGCAAGGTACGGCGCTCGCGCGGGTGTACCGCACCTATGCCGCGGCGCGTGCGGCCATTGGCCTGGGCCTGGTGGTGGTGCAGGGCGTGGCCAGCCTGATCGGTTCGCGCAGTTCTGAATGGCTGGCCATGGTCTCGCTGGCCTATGCCGTGCAAGCCGTCACGCTGTGGTTATTGCCCAGCTTCAGCCCGCTGGCGCAGCCGCAAAAACACCAGGCCAAGCGTCGCCGGCAGTGGTTGGTGACCATCGGCGTGGACCTCTTGGCGTTTTAGGCGCTGCAACATATGGAAGGTGGTTCCATCATCAACAATTGCGCGCTGCTGGTGCTGCCGGTGTTGATGGCCGGCGTTTTCACGTCTCGGCTGCTGGCGCTGGCCACGGCCTCTGGCGTGGCGCTGCTGCTGCTGCTGGTGGCTTGGCGCACGGCGCTGGCCAGCGAGTTGCCACCGTTGATGCTGCAAACCGGTCTGGCGGGGCTGGGGTTGTTCATCATCACCTTGCTGGCCGGTGAACTGGCGGCTCGCCTGGCGCGCGAAGAGCTGTCGGCACGCGGCAGCCTGGAACTGGCGCGCCAGCAGGCGCAACTGAACCGCCTGGTGATTGAAGAGATGGTCGACGGCGTGCTGGTGGTGGACCAGCAGTTGCGGGTGCGAGCTGCCAACCCCGCCGCGCGTGCGCTGCTGGTGACCGAAGGCCTGAGCCCGCCGGCGCCTTTTATGCTGCACGAAAGGCCGGCCTGGCAAGCTTTGCAGCAAGCGGTGCAAGCGGCGATGGCTGCGGGCAGTTGGCCCGAGGCCGGTCGCGACATGGTGCTGGCCTTTCCCGACGGGCACGTGCGCACCTTGCGCATGCGCGTGCGCTTCATGCGCAGGCCCGTGCGCGATGGCGCGGCCACACCGCTGTTCAGCAGTGCCACCAGCACAGGCAGTGCCAGCGAACCCGGTGACGAAGGTTTTGCAGTCTTGCTGCTCGAAGACCTGCGCACCCTGCAGGCCCGCATTCGGCAAGAAAAGCTGGCTGCGATGGGCCGTGTGTCAGCGGGCATTGCGCACGAAATACGCAACCCCCTGGCTGCCATAGCGCAGGCCAACGCCCTCATGTTGGAAGACGAACTGGCGCCCGACCAGCGACGCCTGGCGCGTATGGTGGCCGACAACGTCGAACGCCTGAAAAGACTGGTGGACGACGTGATGGAGGTGGCCCCCGGCATGCCGGCCGTGGACCGCGTGATCGACGTGCAGCAAACCGTGGCTCGCGACGCCGCCGAATGGGCGCGCACGGTGGCCTTGCCCACGGGTGCTGAAGGCCGGTTGCGTGCCGAGCTGGGAACCATGGCGGTGGGTGTGCTGTTCGACCCTGAACACTTGCGCCGTGTGCTGGTGAACCTGCTGGACAACGCGCACCGGCACGCCAGCGCCGCGCCAGGTGCCATTGAGCTGCGGCTGCGTGTGCGCGACGAGCTGACGGTGGAACTGTCGGTACTGAGCGACGGGCCGCACATCGCACCCGAGATTGAACGGTTTTTGTTCGAACCCTTCTTCTCGACGCGCAGCCGGGGCACCGGACTGGGCCTGTATATTTGTCGCGAGTTGTGTGAACGCTATGGTGCCAGCATCGAGTACAGCCGCCGCGTTTCGTCAGAGCGGCTGCGCAACGAATTTGTCGTCAGCCTGCAGCGCCGCAGCTTACCCGGCCCCGCCAGCGCGCTGGCCCTTGAACCCCAAGCCCACCCGTGACATCCAACGCCAGCCCGCGTCTTTTGGTTGTGGACGACGAGCCCGACCTGCGCACCCTGTATGAACTGACGCTGGTGCGGGAGGGTTATGACGTGGACAGTGCAGGCACGGTGGAAGATGCCTGGGCCTTGCTGCAGGACCGTGGCTCCGGTGCCTACCAGCTGGTCATTACTGACATGCGTTTGCCCGATGGCACGGGTCTGGACCTGCTGCGCCGCATCGAACAGGCGGGGCGGCACGAAAAAGCGGTGGTCATCACGGCATACGGCTCACCGGAAAACGCCGTTGAGGCCTTGAAGGCGGGCGCCTATGACTACCTGACCAAACCCGTCGACCTGCGCCAGTTTCGTGCGGTGGTGGCTTCTGCCATTGGCCGCACGCCCACGGCGGCCAGTCCGGCCGCTGCGCAGCTGCCCGGCGCCGGACCGGCCCACAGCCCGGCCAGCGCCGCGCTGGCACGCATCGTGGGTGACTCTGGCGCCATCCAACAGGTGCGGGCGCTGGTGGCCAAGGTGGCACGCAGCATGGCGCCGGTGCTGGTGCATGGTGAATCGGGCACCGGCAAGGAACTGGTGGCGCGCGCCATCCATGGCTGTTCACCCCGGGCCGCCGGCCCCTTTGTGGCCGTGAACTGCGGCGCCATACCCGAACAACTGCTGGAGGCTGAATTTTTTGGCTACCGCAAGGGTGCGTTCACAGGGGCCGCTGAAGACCGCGAGGGATTTTTCCAGGCGGCGCAAGGGGGCACCTTGTTTTTGGACGAGATCGGTGACCTGCCACTGCTGATGCAGAGCAAGCTGCTGCGCGTGATTCAAGAGCGCGCGGTGCGCCCTGTGGGTGCCGTGGCCGAGGTGCCCACCAATGTGCGCCTCGTCAGTGCCACCCACCGCGACCTGGGCCAGGAGGTGCAGGCCGGCCGCTTCAGGCAAGACCTGTTCTACCGGCTGAACGTCATCCGCATTGGCATTCCTGCGTTGCGTGAACGCATGGTCGACCTGCCGGGTATCTGCGCCCATGCGCTGGTCCGCATTGCGCGTGATGCAGGCGTCACGCCGGTGCCTGCGCTGACGCCCCAGGCGCTGCAGCAGCTGCTGGCCTATCGATTTCCGGGCAATGTGCGCGAGCTTGAAAACCTGCTGCACCGTGCGTTGGCGCTGGCCAGCGGCCCCGACATCGGCGCCGAAGAGCTAGGCCTGACCACTGAAATGCTGCATGACAGCGGTTTTGATTCCGGTTTTTTGCCGCTGACCTCGTCGACCGACCGGCGTGCTGGTGGTGCAGGCGTGCTGTTTGCGCCCTCGGTGGCGCCGACGGCCCACGCCGATGCAAGCGTCGACGACCGAGTGTCGGCCCTTGCTGCACCGCCGTCCGCGGCCCCGCCAGAAGCGCCCGCAGGCGCTGCGGCCAGTCTGCCGGCCGATCTGGCCACCTACCTGGACGACGTGGAACGCGACATCCTGCAGCGTGCGCTGGACCGCTACCGCTACAACCGCACGGCAGCGGGCGCAAGCCTGGGATTGTCGCTGCGGCAGATGCGCTACCGCATGGCCCGACTGGGCATCGGCGTGGCCGACGGCGACCGCGGCGAGCCCTCGGTCTAGATTCCATGCCTCGTCGAAGCGCCTGGACGGGCGGCTGGTGGCACGGTGCCACACACCGACCCAGCCCCAACTTTGGCCCCCGACCTGCCGGCGTGCAGGCCACGCTGGCCGTGGTGCACGCCATCAGTCTGCCGCCAGGGCATTGGCGTGGTGACGCGGTGCAGCGCTTTTTCACCAACACGCTGGACTGGTCGGCGCACCCGTACTACCGTGGTATCCAGGGCCTGCGGGTATCGGCACATTTTTTTGTGCGCCGCAGTGGCCGCGTGCTGCAGTTTGTGTCGTGTGAGCAGCGCGCGTGGCATGCGGGGCTGTCCAGCTGGCAGGGCCGCGACAACTGCAACGATTGGTCCATCGGCATCGAACTGGAAGGCCTGGACGGGCAGCTCTTTGAGGTCGCACAGTACGCTGCACTGGCGCAGTTGTTGCGCCTGTTGTCACGCCGCTACGCGTTGACGCAGGCCGTGGGCCACGAACATATCGCGCCCGGACGCAAATTCGACCCGGGCCCAGGCTTCGACTGGCGTTGTTTACGCCGTGCGTTGCGGTCTGGGCGGCCCGTGCTGGCGCCATGGCAGCGCCGCTGAGGCAGGCGCGGCGCGGGTTAGCGCGCCTTTTTGCCGCTTAAGGCGCGCCAGCTGGTGCTGCGCGCGCGGCTATCACTGTCAGCGGCCGCATCAGGGCCAAACTGCCTTGGTGGCGGCCGTTGTCAAGGCCCAGAGGAGCCCCTGTCCGGCCTGAGCGGGCGCCGGCTCTGAAACATCCACAACGCTAGCGGTAGTGTCTTGTGGGACCCGGCGGCACCAGATATAGTGTTTGCTGGGTGATGGGGCAACTGATGCGGTAACTGATTCGGTAACCGATGAGGTAACACCTGCAGGTGGGCCACACACCAGCCACTACTCCACTTTTATCGCAACAGCCGTCAGCGCAGCAGGCCATTCGTGGTTCATTACTTTTTGGTCGATGCTGCGTGGCAACGTTGTGCGATTTGCCTTCACCGGGGGGCTGTGTGTGGTTACTCAGCCCTGCACCTTGACGCGTCGTACATCAACGATCTGAGACCCGGGTTCGTCGTTGCTGCGCAGGCCCCGGTTCCGCCCCAGGGCGCACGACGAACGCGAAGCGCCACCTGCTGAAGCGGCCTTGGGGTTGGTGGGCTGCAAAGCCTGCCCCCGGGTTGTTGCCCACCAAGCACACACCCACATCCCCACCGGCGCAGCCAGCGACGTACAACACGTCCCACACAACACCAATTACTTGCTACCTATAAAGAGGGGATTGAATGCAGATTTCACCAAGCACCATGGCGCACACCACGCAAACACAGCGCAGCACCGCGACATCAGGGGTTGACCTGGCTGCCGCCAACTATGCGGGCTATCAGATCATCAGGCGCAATGGCGCGGTAGTGGGCTTTGAGCCCAACAAGATTGCCGTGGCTTTGATGAAGGCATTTCTGGCCGTGCACGGCACACAGGGTGCTGCCTCTGCCAGCGTGCGCGAAACCGTTGAACGCCTGACCGAAACCGTGGTGCGTGCATTGCTGCGTTCGCGCCCGGGTGGCGGCACCTTCCACATCGAAGACGTGCAAGACCATGTGGAACTGGGACTGATGCGCAGCGGCCACCATGAGGTGGCGCGGGCTTATGTGCTGTACCGCGAACGCCGTTCCCAAGAACGCGCGCGCCAAGGCCAGGCCGCAGCCCCCAAAGTCGCTGATCTGCATGTCATTGAACATGGCCAGCGTGTGCCGCTGGACACCCACCACCTGCGCTCACTGGTTGAATCGGCCTGTGCCGGCTTGGGTGCCGATGTGCAGGCAGAACCCATCCTGGCCGAGACCCGCCGCAACCTGTACGACGGTGTGCCGATGGACGAGGTCTACAAGGCCGCCATCATGGCCGCCCGCACCCTGATCGAAAAAGAGCCTTCGTACACACGCGCCACTGCGCGGCTGCTGTTGCACACCATCCGCCGCGAAGTGCTGGGCGGCGAAGTGACGCAAGAGCAGATGAGTGAGCGTTATGCCGAGTACTTCGGCGCCTTCATCAAGAAGGGTGTGCAGGCCGAACTGCTGGACGAAAAACTGCTTCAGTTCGACCTGGCCCGGCTGGGTGCGGCGCTCAACGCTTCTCGCGACTTGCAGTTCGACTACCTGGGCCTGCAGACACTGTACGACCGCTATTTCTTGCACATCGAAGAAGCGCGCATTGAAATGCCGCAGGCTTTTTTCATGCGGGTGGCGATGGGTTTGTCGCTGGGCGAAATTGACCGCGAAGCGCGCGCCATCGAGTTTTACAACGTGCTGTCCAGCTTCGACTTCATGAGCAGCACGCCCACCCTCTTCAACAGCGGCACGCGCCGCAGCCAGCTGAGCAGCTGCTACCTGACGACCGTGGCCGACGACCTGGACGGCATCTACGAGGCGCTGAAAGAAAACGCCCTGTTGTCCAAGTTTGCTGGTGGCCTGGGCAACGACTGGACCCGCGTGCGGGCCCTGGGCAGCTACATCAAAGGCACGAATGGCAAAAGCCAGGGCGTGGTGCCGTTCCTGAAAGTGGTCAACGACACGGCGGTGGCCGTCAACCAGGGTGGCAAACGCAAGGGAGCGGTCTGCGCTTACCTGGAGAGTTGGCACCTTGACATGGAGGAGTTCCTGGAACTTCGCAAGAACACCGGTGATGACCGCCGGCGCACCCACGACATGAATACCGCCAATTGGATACCCGACCTGTTTATGCGCCGGGTGGTTGAAGGTGGCACATGGACTTTGTTCAGCCCCAGTAGCTGCCCCGACCTGCATGACAAATTCGGCATCGCATTTGAAGAGGCCTACACCGCCTATGAAAACAAGGCCGACCGTGGCGAGATCAAGCTCTTTAGGCGCCTGCAGGCCAAAGACCTGTGGCGCAAGATGTTGTCGATGTTGTTTGAAACCGGCCACCCCTGGATTACCTTCAAGGACGCTTGCAATGTGCGCAGCCCGCAGCAGCATGTGGGCGTGGTGCACTCGTCCAACCTGTGCACCGAAATCACCCTGAACACCAACGACGCGGAGATTGCCGTGTGCAACCTGGGCAGCGTGAATCTGGTGCAGCACCTGCGTGATGGGCAGATCGACCAGACCAAGCTGAAGCGCACAGTCGCGATGGCAATGCGCATGCTCGACAACGTCATTGACATCAACTACTACGCGGTGAAGAAAGCGCGCGACAGCAACCTGCGCCACCGCCCAGTGGGACTGGGCATCATGGGTTTCCAGGACTGCCTGTACGAACTGCAGCTGCCCTACGCCAGCCAGCAAGCGGTGGACTTTGCCGACAGCAGTATGGAAGCGGTCTGCTACCACGCCTATTGGGCCAGCACCGAACTGGCCGAAGAGCGCGGCCGCTACAGCAGTTACCGCGGCAGTCTGTGGGACCGGGGCATCCTGCCGCAAGACTCGTTGGACTTGCTGCAAGAACAGCGTGGTGGTCATCTGGAAGTCGACCGCAGTTCCACGCTGGACTGGACACCGCTGCGTGCGCGCATCAAAGAACACGGCATGCGCAACAGCAACTGCGTGGCCATTGCGCCCACTGCCACCATCAGCAACATCATCGGCGTGGACGCGTCCATAGAGCCCAGCTTTGGCAACCTGTCTGTGAAGAGCAACCTCTCGGGCGAATTCACCGTCATCAACGAGTACCTGGTGCGCGACTTGAAGCGCCTGGGCTTGTGGGACGACGTGATGGTGATGGACCTGAAACACTTCGACGGTTCTCTGCGCCCCATTGACCGCGTGCCTGAAGACCTGAAGCGTCTGTACAGCACGGCCTTTGAAGTGGATGCCACGTGGTTGGTTGAGGCGGGTGCGCGGCGCCAGAAGTGGATTGACCAGGCACAGTCGTTGAACATCTACATGGCTGGCGCGTCGGGCCGCAAGCTCGATGAAACCTACAAGCTGGCCTGGTTGCGGGGCCTGAAGACCACCTATTACCTGCGCACCACGAGTGCCACGTATTCAGAGAAATCAACCGTCTCGCACGGTGCCCTGAATGCTGTGTCAATGGCGCCCAGCGCAAGTGTTGCTGCAGCACAAAACCTGGTGTCAGAGCCGGCCACGGACATCAAATTCTGTTCCATCGATGACCCTGATTGCGAGGCCTGCCAATGAGCGCGCCGCAGCACAGCCGGGCCTTGATGCGACACGCAACAGCAGCCACTGTTTTTGCGACCGGGGGCAGCAGTCGACTGCACTGCCAGCAGGTGCGCAGTCTTCACTTCAAAGGTTGCGTTTTTGAGGTTGGCGATGCTCAGCTGCAACAACGAGTTGGCTCAGCTGTCAACAGAGCTTGGTGTTCTTGAACAACACTCAGATAATCAATTCACACAGGACATAAATACTCATGTTGGTTTGGGAAGAAGACGTCAGAACTCCATCACCCGCTTTGTTCAAAGTGGCCGCGTCAGCGCCTCGGCACGAGGCTGCAGTTCATGCGCCGTCGTCGCCTGCCAGTGCGTCTGTCAGTGCGCATGCCAGCGCAGTTGCGGCTCCGATGGCCATGCCGGTTTCTGCACCTGCTCAAAAGGCAGCCTTTCCAAAGTCGCTGCCCACTTTGGTGTTGCCACAAAAGGCCCATTCGCCGAGCGCAGCTACAGCGGCCCACCGTGATGGAGCACAAGCTGCCGACGAGCGCCGCGTCAATGCAGCCGACAAACGCATCATCAATGGGCAGACCGACGTCAACCAGTTGGTGCCTTTCAAATACAAGTGGGCCTGGGAAAAGTACCTCTCCAGTTGCGCCAACCACTGGATGCCCAACGAAGTCAACATGTCGCGTGACATCGCGACCTGGAAAGACCCCAACGGTCTGACCGACGACGAGCGCCGCATCATCAAACGCAACCTTGGTTTTTTTGTCACTGCTGATTCGCTGGCCGCCAACAACATCGTGTTGGGCACCTACCGCCACATCACGGCGCCTGAGTGTCGTCAGTTCATGTTGCGCCAGGCTTTTGAAGAAGCCATTCACACCCACGCCTACCAGTACATCGTGGAGTCACTGGGTCTGGACGAAAGTGAAATCTTCAACGCTTACCACGAGGTGGCTTCGATACGCGAAAAAGACGAGTTCCTGATCCCGTTCATCGACGCAATCGTGGACCCGCTTTTTCACACTGGCACGCCCGAGACCGACCAGACCTTGCTGAAAAGTCTGATTGTCTTTGCTTGTCTGATGGAGGGCTTGTTCTTCTATGTGGGCTTCACGCAGATTCTGGCCATGGGACGGCAAAACAAGATGACAGGTGCTGCCGAGCAGTACCAGTACATCCTGCGCGACGAGTCCATGCACTGCAACTTCGGCATCGACCTCATCAACCAGATCAAGCTTGAAAACCCGCACCTGTGGACGTCGGCTTTCAAGGCAGAAATCAGATCGCTTTTTGAGCGAGCGGTTGAACTGGAATACCGGTACGCTGAAGACACCATGCCACGCGGCGTGTTGGGTATGAATGCATCGATGTTCAAAGGTTACTTGCGTTACATCGCCAACCGCCGAGCCACACAGATTGGATTGGAAGCGTTGTTCCCGAACGAAGAGAACCCCTTCCCCTGGATGAGCGAGATGATTGACTTGAAGAAGGAGCGCAACTTCTTCGAGACGCGCGTCATCGATTACCAAACCGGCGGTGCGCTGGCTTGGGACTGAAGGCTAACTTTCCGCATGACCCCCACACCGCAGGGCAGTGCCCATCAGCAAGCACCCGACGCATCGGGCGTTGGCAGATGGTCTGCCACTGCCCGTTCAAGAATGACGAGCCAAGGCCGGCGCCAGACCGTTCCCTTTTTGCCGAGCTCGCGACCCCATTCACCTTACCGAGGCGACCGCCAAGCACCAAAACGAAATTTTGGGCGCCTGGCTGACCATCGGGCGGTGAATCCCGGAACCGGCTTGACCGGTGGCGGGTTTTTTGTAACTTGATCAAGGAGATCGTTATGGCAACTGCAAAGAAGGCCGCTCCGGCCAAAAAGGCCCCGGCCAAGAAAGCTGCTCCCGCGAAGAAGGCCGCTCCGGCCAAGAAAGCGGCACCTGCGAAGAAAGCAGCGCCGGCCAAGAAGGCGGCACCTGCGAAGAAGGCAGCCCCGGCCAAGAAGGCGGCACCTGCAAAGAAGGCAGCCCCGGCGAAGAAGGCGACGGTGGCGAAGAAGCCAGCGACTAAGAAGGCCGCCGCCAAGAAGGCGGCAAAGAAAGCAGCCCCTGCCGCACCTGCTGCCCCTGCCCCTGCGAAGACAACATTGAATCCAGCGGCAGCCTGGCCCTTCCCGACGGGCAATAAGCCCTAGGGTTCATCGTCGACTTGCTAATTTTTTGGTGAGCCGATCTGCTCTTTTTAGAGAGGCCTAGCATCGCTAGGCCTTTTTTGTTTATACAGATCTGGTACTGCTCGTTATTTTTTATTCTCTCGAATATTTTCAATTCGCAATGATTAGTTTGTAGGGTGAGGCCAATGAGTCCGTTTCTTATGCGCCTAGATCATGAATGGAAGGTTGCCAGCACTCCAGATGAACGAGGTGAAATTGAAGCGCGCCGAGCAGGCTACCTGGCGAGGACGGGAGACTTTGAGGGCGCTAAGTCAATTATTGCCAAGTTGCGAAGCAACTATGCAGATGGCCACAATGGCCAAGTAACTGTACGGATCATGATAGCTGAAGCGTTAATTCGGCACTTTGAGTGCCTTGACCCATTGGCTCTAGATAGAATATCTCGTGCGCAGTTACTCAGTCGTATGATGAGTGATCGTAGGCTGGAGGCGATATCCTCAGCATGGAAGGCTCATATTGAATTCGATAGTTCGAAATTCGATTCAATGTTCGATTCATTGCGAGTGGCGATCGATCGAGCTGACGCGAGCAATGATGATGCATGGGCTCGGATCGCAAATTTGGTTTGTAAGACAGCGATTCTCTGTGGGTTTGACGAGGTCGGCAGAAAGTATTTCCACATAGGGCGAACGCATGCTCTGAAAGAAGGCGATCAAGCTAGTATTGAGGCGCTCCAGCATAACAAAGCAGCTTTTAGATTGGCACGTGTTCGCTCATCAATATGTTTTGATCAGATTAATTCGATAGAGATTGAAGAAATCCGAACCGAAATTTCTACCGCAAGGAGTCTGCAGAATCTGACGGGAATCAGCGCGCTGTCCTCATATATCGACCTTTGTCACGCCAGACTCTTGATGGTAGAAGGAAAGTTCGCTGAAGCTGTTGGAGCGCTAGAAAGCTTGAGAGGCGCTGGTCCGTTTCCGGTTGGTAGTTTAAGTTCTCAGCTTGTGAATTTGGATATTGCATACTGCTTATATAAATCGGGCTCCATGGATGTTGCACTTGAATACGTGAATACCTTAAACGATCTGGACATGAGTCGGTTTGATGCGGATGAGGTACTGGTGGCGAGATGGATAAAACTGCAGCTTGTTCAGGGTGACCCAAAATTTGGTTCTATGGTCGTCACAAACGAGCTTTTTGAACAGGCCGCAGTTGAATATAAAATACAGATGAATAATCTACGGGTCGGGTTGGAGGCTTTAGGATTGAATTGAATTCATTCAGAAAATGTATCCCAGCCGACATAGAGGCGGAATCAATATGATTATCCGAATTAATATTGAAGATTGATCTAGCGCTCCTCATGGGCTCCTCCAGCGATTGGGACACCATGGTCCATGCGGCTGCAGTCTTGGACGACTTTGAGGTGACCTATGAAAAGAGGGTCGTCTCTGCGCACCGCATGCCCGATGAAATGTTTGCATTTGCCGAACAAGCGGGGCCGCGGGGCTTGAAGGCGATCATTGCGGGCGCTGGGGGCGCGGCGCATCTGCCGGGCATGTTGGCAGCCAAGACCACCGTGCCCGTGTTGGGGGTGCCCATTGCCAGCAAACATCTGCTGGGCCTGGACTCGCTGTATTCCATCGTCCAAATGCCCAAGGGGGTGCCTGTAGCCACATTTGCCATCGGGCCTGCTGGTGCGGCCAATGCGGCGCTGTTCGCGGTGGCCATGCTGGCGGTGACGGGGGACACCCGGCTGCAGGCTCTGCTGGCAGATTTTCGCGTCCGGCAGACGCAAGCAGCGCAAGCCATGACTGACAAACTGAAGTGAACACGCCATGTCCTGCTGTTGCAGCAAAAGCAGGTGAGAGCAAGACGATGGTTCCATCATCCACAGCGTCATCAAACACCAGCACTTCAACCGCGCCCCAGGGGGCGCATGGCCTTGCGTTTCAAGCGGGCCTGCCGGCAGCTCCGCAGACACAGCCCACGTCGCTTCCCCCAGGTTGTTGCCTGGGTGTGATGGGCGGCGGCCAGCTGGGCCGCATGTGGGTGCATGCCGCTCAATCTGCGGGTTACCGCGTGGCGGTGCTGGAGCCCGATGTAGGCAGCCCGGCGGGCGCAGCGGCCGACCTGCATTTTGTTTTTGGCTACGAAGACGCTGCGGGGCTGGCGCAGATGGCGGCTCACTGCGCGGCCGTGACCACCGAATTTGAAAACGTGCCTGGCGCCGCCTTGCTGCAGCTGCAGGGGCTGGGGCTGATGGTGTCGCCGCCGGCTGCCGCGGTGCAGGTGTGCCAGCACCGTGCACGCGAAAAAGAGGCTTTTGCGCGTGCCGGCGTGCCCTGCGCGCCGCATGCGGTGATCAACACCGCGGCTGAAGCGGCCCTGCCCGGCCATGCGGTGTTGTTGCCCGGCATTCTTAAAACAGCCACGCTGGGTTATGACGGCAAAGGCCAGCAAACAGTGCACACCGTCGCTGAGTTGAAGCCCGCATTTGCAGCGCTGGGCGGCGCGGCCTGCGTGCTTGAAAAGCGGCTGCCGCTGCGTCAAGAGATCAGCGTGGTCGTGGCGCGGGGGCGCGACGGGGCTTGTGTGCATCTGCCCGTGCAGCAAAATTTGCACCACGGCGGCGTGCTGGCGGTCACGCAGGTGCCTGCTCCCGATGTAGCGGCCCGTACCCAGCAGCAAGCTGTGGATTGGGCCGTGCAGCTGGCGCAGACACTCAACTATGTGGGCGTGCTGTGTGTGGAATTTTTTGTGTTGGCCGATGGCAGCCTGGTGGCCAATGAAATGGCCCCGCGCCCGCACAATTCGGGCCATTACAGCATCGATGCCTGCGACGTGTCGCAGTTTCAGTTGCAGCTGCGCTGCATGACCGGGCAACCGCTGGTGCAGCCGCGCCAGCACTCGGCCGCTGTGATGCTGAACTTGCTGGGCGACTTGTGGTGGTCCGCCGGCGTTGCACACGCACAGGCACCCGATTGGGCCGGCGTGCTGGCGCTGCCTGGCACACATCTGCACCTGTATGGCAAGGCCGACGCCCGACGCGGGCGCAAAATGGGCCACCTCACCGTCACTGCCGCAGGCGCAGCACAAGCGCGCCAGGTGGCACAGCAGGCTGCTGCCTTGCTGGGCCTGCCTCATTCATGGTGAGCTTCAGGCCGATCGCCGCAAGCGCAGCGCAGCCTGGATCTGCACCGTGGTAGTGCCGCAAGTGCAAGTACAAGTGCCCATGCCCATGCCAATGCCCATGCCCATGCCCGACCAGGCACTCATAGACAAGGCCGCACAGCGTCTGGCCGAAGGCGGCTTGGTGGCCTTTCCAACGGAAACGGTTTACGGCCTGGGTGCACGTGCTGATGTTGATGCGGCCGTGGCCGCCATCTTCGCGGCCAAGGGCCGGCCGTCAGAACATCCGCTGATCGTGCACCTGGCTGATGCCAGCGCTGCGCCTCACTTTGCTTCGCAGCTCAACCGGGATGCGCAGCGTCTGATGGCGGCTTTCTGGCCCGGTCCACTGACGGTGATCGTGCCCCGGCGTGCCGACCGGGGTGGCGCCGCTTCAGGCGGGCAGCCCAGCATCGGCCTGCGCGTGCCTTCGCACCCGGTGGCGCTGGCGCTGCTGAAGGCCGGCGCCCAGCGCGGGGTGATGGGTGTGGCGGGGCCCAGTGCCAACCGCTTCGGGCGTGTCAGCCCCACCACAGCGGCGCATGTGCGGCAAGAGTTCGGCCCCAGCTTGATGGTGCTGGACGGCGGGCCCTGCGCGGTGGGTATTGAATCCACCATCATCGACTGCACACGCTCGCCGCCGGCCTTGTTGCGACCCGGCCAGTTGCAGGCAGCGCAACTGCAGGCGGTGTTGGGGGTGCCCCTGGCGGCCGCTGATGCGGCCTCGCCGCGCGCATCGGGCACCTTGGTTTCGCACTACGCCCCTTTGGTGCCGGTGCGGCTGTGGCGGTCGGTCGATCTGGTGCAGGCTCTGCGGGCTGGGCCCCTGCAGGCTGGCAAAGTGGTCGCGGTATATTCCCGGCTGAAAAGCCAGGATCTGCCGGCGGATGTGCGGGTGCATCCTGGCTGGCTGTTCAGGGCCATGCCAGACGATGCCAACGATGCGGCGCACGACCTGTTTTCTGCACTGCGTGAACTGGAAGCAGCCGGCGTGGCCGGCATCTGGGTCGAGCAGCCGCCCACCACCGCGGCCTGGGATGGGGTGCGAGACCGCTTGACGCGAGCCGCAGCCTGATTGCACCCCAGGCTCGCTGTGCGTCGGGCCACACCGCCAGTTGCTGCATGTTGCGGTGTTCACTCTCAGTTTGATGGCAACTGCCACAGGATTTCGGAGCAACGATGAGGTTCACCACCCCCAGCATCAAGCCACCAAGCGCGGTCGTGGCCACGGCTTGGCTGTGGCGGCGCAGCAGGCGCTGGAGTTTGGCCGCCGCTGTGTTGCTGGCCGCTTGCGGCGGCGGCACAACGCAGTACGAACCCTTTGTGGCCGGACGTGTGCTGGTGCTGGGCGATGACTTGAGCGCCGTGGCCGCTGACGGGCGCAAGTTTGCGGTCAATGGCCTCACCGCCGCAGGCGCGCTGGATTGCAGCGCAGAGCCGCTATGGGTGCAGTCTGTGGCGGCGCTCTACGGCTTTGTGTTTGCCGAATGCAACCCCAACGCTTCGACCAATGTCAACGGCATCATGCGTGCGGCAGGCGGCGCCAAGGTGGCCGACATCTCGGTCCAGGTTGACACCCAAATAGCGGCGGGTGGTTTTCGCGACAGGGACCTGGTGCTGGCGCTGGGTGGAATGAACGATGTCGTCGAACTTTTTGAGCGCTGGCGCGATCAGAATGTTTCATCGGCGCCGCTGCTGGAAGAAGCCCGGGCGCGGGGCGAGCGCATGGCAGGCATCGTGAACCGGCTGATAGATCTGCAGGCCAAGGTCATCGTGTCCACTGTTCCCGACCTCGGGCTGTCGCCCTATGCAAGGCTTGAAGAGGGCAAGCGCCCTGGCAGTGCCGCCTTCCTGGCTGAACTGACCCGTGTCTTCAATGAACGCCTGGGTGTGAAAGTGCTGCTGGATGGCCGCTTTGTGGGTTTGATGCAGACCGACTTGCGCACCCAGCTGGCGGTGCGGTTCCCGTCCGGTTACGGGCTTGCTGATGCCACCACCGCGGTGTGCACGGCCCTGTTGCCGGGTTGCACCACAGCCACGCTGCTGCAAGGTGCCAGCGCAGGCGCTTATCTCTGGGCTGATGGCACGCGGCTGGCGTCGGGGGGTCAATCGCAACTGGCCAGTCTGGCCCTGGACCGCGCCACCCGCAATCCGTTTTAGAGCCACCGCAGGGCATTGGCCTTAAGGGCTTCAGCTGACCCGCTCACGGCGGCGGTTGCGCCGCTCTTCCACCAGCTTGGTGCCCAGGATGGTGGCAGCCAGCACCAACGTCACCACGTTGGCCACCACGATGGGCCATTTGTTCAGCAGCACGCCGTAAACCAGCCACAGCGCCACGCCCGCTGTGAAGGCGCTGTACATGGCCAGTGAAATGCCGCTCACATCGCGTGTGCGCAAGGTCAGCCAGGCCTGCGGTACAAAAGAGCCGGTGGTCAGTGCGGCGGCCAGGTAACCCAAGAGATCTTGTGCGTTCATCACGCCATTCTCGGGCGTCGGGTGGGGCGTAGGGCGAAGGCTAAACTGACCGCATGTCTGCGTTTGTGCCTCTTCACTCCACACCGCGCCCGGTGAAGCTGGTGGCTCATGACCTGCCGCCGCAGGTTGTGCCGCTGCTGGCCTTTGACAGTTCCACCGAGACCCTGGCGTTGGCCGCCCTGGGCCCCACGGGTGCCTTCACCCTGCACGCGCCGGGTGGCGCTGCAGCATCAGCCACGCTGTTGCCGCTGGCGCTGCAAGTGCTGGCGCAAGCAGGGCTGCAGCTGGGCGACCTGGCCGCCATCGCTTTCGGCAGCGGTCCCGGGGCCTTCACGGGTTTGCGTACCGCCTGCGCCGTGGCACAAGGCCTCGGGTTGGGCCTGGGCGTGCCCTTGTTGCCGGTGGACAGCCTGCTGTTGGTGGCTGAAGACGCGCGCTTGCAACGCCTTCAAGAAGGGCTTCGGTTAGACGATGAAAGTGGCTGTGAAGTGGCCGTGGCCATGGATGCGCGCATGAACGAGGTGTATGCCGGCCGTTACCGCTGGCAAGCCCGTGGTGATGCCGAAGCGAACCCCCATGACGGCCATTGGTTGGTTTTGCAGGCGCCCCAACTTTGCAGCCTGCCCGCGCTGACGCAAGCCTGGGCGGGCTTGGCCCTGCCGCTGGTGGCGGGCACGGCGCTGGCTGCTTTTTCTGACCGCATGCCGCTGCCGCCACACACCTTGCGCATCGGCAGCGAGCGCAACCGTGGTGCAGCGCTGCTGCATCTGGCGGCGCGCGCCTGGGCTGCGGGGCAGGCTGTGGACGCCGCACAGGCCTTGCCGCTGTATGTGCGCAACAAGGTGGCACAAACCACGCAGGAACGTCAACGTGCGGCCGCCACGGCGCCGCCGCTGCCGCCGCCCCAGCACTTGGACAGCGCCCGGTGACCACGGCCCGGCAGCCCCAGACCTGGCCCGCAGCGCCTGCACTGCGCGCCATGGCGTTGCCCGACGTGGATGCGGTGCTGGCTGTGGAGGGACGGACCTACAGCCACCCGTGGAGCCGAGGCAATTTTGTGGACTCTCTGGTCGCGGGCTACCTGGCAGAGGTGCTGGTAACGCCGGAAGCTGCCGTCTGCGGCTACTTCGTGGCCCTGCCGGGTGTGGACGAGCTGCACCTGCTGAACATCACCGTGGCACCTGAAAACCAGTCCACCGGCCTGGGGCAGCAATTGCTGCAGACGGTACAGGAACGTGCGCGCCAGCGTGGGCTGGCCACGCTGTGGCTGGAAGTTCGCCATAGCAACCAGCGTGCTCGCAGTTTGTACCGGCGTCTGGGGTTTGCCGAAGTGGGCCTGCGCAAGGGCTACTACCCGGCCCACACGCAGCGCGAAGACGCGGTGGTGATGCGCCTGCCCGTGGGCCAGGCCGGCCTGTGATGGGCTGGACCGAAAGGCAACACGCCATGCTGCGTGCCATGGGGCTGCAGCTGTGGCAGCGGCCGCGTGCACCGGTGGCTGAACAGCCTGCTGCGCCGGTCCGCCTGGCAGCACCGACACCACCGACACGACCGACACCACCAACCCCACCAACATCTTCCAGGGCAGCAAAGCTGGGCCAACCCGGCGCGGCGTTGCCCGTGGCATCGCTGGCGGCCATGGGCGCGTCGGCACCAGCGGCGGCTGAGACAGTCCCCACCCTGGCGTTTACCGCCCAGCAGCGGGGCGATGTGGCGGCTCTGGGTTGGCCCGCACTGCGCCAGGCAGTGGCCACGTGCACGGCGTGCGGCCTGTGCCAGTCCCGCACCCAGGCGGTGTTTGGCAGCGGCGCCGAAAGGGCGCACTGGCTGGTGGTGGGCGAGGCCCCCGGTGAACAGGAAGACCTGAAGGGCCGGC
>JANNMQ010000072.1:0-11755 GCA_031398045.1 Rubrivivax sp. | reverse complement strand
CGTTGTGGGGAATCGACAGCGTGGCCGAATAGTTGCCTTTGGCAACTGCAGTGAACTGCACCGCGATGCGGCATGCGGTGCCCGGCGCCAGCGGTTGCCCGGCCAGGCTGCAGGCATTGGTGGTGGGGGCCACCAGTGTGAAGGCCGCGGCACCGGTGCCGGTGATGGGGTTGGTGGTCGCCAGCAACGAACCCAGCAGCAGGTTGCCGGTGGCGGTGTTGGGGTTGGTGATGGTGATGTCGGCTGACGTGGCCGTGGCAGGTACGGCGGCTGCCAGGCCGACGGCCGAGGTGCTGATCTGGAACTGCGGAGTTGCCGTGACAGCAGCGCCCGCAAGCGTGATGCTGCCGTCCACCGGATTGGGTTCGCCGACGGTTGTGGGCGAGACAGTGACCGGGATGTGGGCATTGCGGGTGCCCGCCGCACCTGGCTGCGGACCAAACGTCACCGAGACTGCGATGGTGCAGACGGAAGGCGCCGCATTCGTGGCGGCGTTCACCTGTGTTGGGCTGCAAGCGCCTGAAGGTGTGCGCGAGTTGACGGTGTAGTCGCCAGCGGCAACACCAGCAGGGGTTGCCGCCACGGTGTAGTGGACTGCAACGCTGCGGTAGTTGACGATCGTGACGTTGACGGTGGCTGATGAAGACGAACCGATGACGGTGCTGGTAAATGCTGGCACGGGCGTGGTGACACCACCGTCGCGCACGTTGATGAGGTAGTTCAGCACGGCTTGGCGATCACTGTCGCTGACCGCCGTATGGCCGCCGAAGTAGCGCATCTGCGTGTTTGATGTCGCCTTATTTATGCGGTTCTTAAACTTCGCCAGGCTGGAAAGCAGCTCGGTGTCGTTGAAGTCGATGTTGCCGCCCAGCGTGGCAGGGTTGCCGTGGCAGTCGTTGCAGGCCAGACCACTGTTTGTGTAGGTCGGGTTGGTCCACTGGGTGGGCGGCGTCTGGGCCTGCGCCTGCAAGGGCAGCGCGAACAACGCGACAAGCGCGACAGCATCGCCTAACCCCAAAGCGGTGACCCACCGGGCCTGTGCAATACCAGCATGCATCACCGATCCTCCTTGACTGTGTTTTTATGTGTGGTCGGGGCCACCGGCTACACGCAATCCACCACCTGAAACTCAACACGCCGGTCCAGCGCGTCGCGCAGGTCATCGGTACCCAGTCCCACCAGCGCCTCGCGCGAACCCACGCCCTGGGCCGAAAGCCGGGTGGCCAGCAACCGGTTGCTGCGTTCAAGCATCTGCTGCAATGCCTCGGCGCGCTGGCGCGACAGGCGCTCGTTGGCACCGGCACTGCCGGTGCGGCTGGTGTGGCCCACCACACGCACACAAACATCAGACTTGCCGGCTTGCTGCGCCAGCGCGGCCACCCACAGCTGGTACTGCTGCGGCAGGTCGCCCATGCTGTAGAAAGCGGTTTTGCCGGGCTGAAACAGCAGCTTCACCGGCAGCCGCTTTTGTTCGATGCCGGAATCAACCAGCTTGTTAAAGGCGTCGCGCGCGGCGTCTTTTTGGCCCAGCTGCCAACTGGTTAAGTACAGGCCGTTCAGCACCCGCAGGTCGCCACGGTCGGCCAAGGGCTCGGCTTCTTTGTACAGCCGGTTGGCGGCCGGGATCTTGCCTTCGGCGTAGGCCAAGATGGCTTCGTTCACCACCGCAGCGGCGGGCAGGCGGGCCAGGTATTCGGGGTCGGCCGCGTCACCGATCTGGGTGTTGATCTGGCATGAATTGATGTAGGCCTGCACGGTTTTGTCTTTGTGCCAGGTCGGGCTGTCGGCGTAGTACTTGGTCGGCTCGGGGTTGACCGAGTCGACGGTGGCGCGGTCCAGTTCTTTGGCCACCACCTTGCCGCTGCGCAGGTCGATCAGCGTCAACCAGACGCGGAAGGCGTCCGGCCGGGTGTCCACGGCGCGTTCCACGTTCACCGGCGTCAGTGTGCCCATCAGCAGCAGCGGCCTTTCGGCCAGCGCCTCGCGGGTCAGCGGCCGCACCTGCCAGGCTGCGTTCTGCACCTTCACCAGCGACTCGAGTTGCTGGCCCATCTTGACGGTGCTGACGGTCTGGCCGCCCGTGTTGGCGTCGATCAGCGGGTCAACCACCAGTGCACGTGGCTCCCTGCCCAGCACCACCCCGGCCTGGGCAAACAGCCGCTGGCCGGCACGTGCAATGGCGTCTTCAAAACGTGCCGCCGGCGGCGCCACGAAACTGCTGGGCTCAGCCGCCCGCCTGGTGGTTACGGGGTTGGCACCGGCAGCTGCCACCGGTGACCGTGCATGCGGTGCTTCGATGGCTGACTGCGCCGCCGCCACAGGGCGGCCAGCGGGGGCTGCAGCCCGTGCCGCAACGGGCGCAACGGGTTCAGCCGCTGCGGCTGCAGGCACTGGCGCAACCGCAGGTGCAGCCCCAGGTGCAGCCCCAGGTAAAAGTCCAGACACAACCGGGCTGCTGCAACTGGCCAGCAGGGCCATGGCCGCAGCGGCAGCCATGCTGCAGGCAACGGGAAAGAGAGTCAGGTTCATGGTCAGCTATGCCTTCGCATCAACGCTTGGGATACACAGGGTCGGGCAGTGGTGTGCTGCAGCCCAGGAAGCTGACCATCAATGCGGCCAGCGAGGGGTCGGCATGCACACGCTCGGCAACGCGGTCGCGCGAGACCAGCGCGTTGGGCATGCTGGCGTTGACCGACACGTCACTGCTGCCGCCGCACACATGGGCACCCACACGGTCTGGCGTTAACACGGTGGTGTCCCAATTGAAATGGGGGCCCAGCGACGCGTGGCAGGTTCGGCAGGCCGAGCCCACCACCTCGCGATAGAAACGCGCGGCGCCAGGCTTGGTGTTTTCGGCCGCGTGCCAAGCCGGCGGCACGTAGTCTTTGTCGAGTGCAAAGCCGCCTTTGGCGTACCAACCGTCCACCACGGTGGTGACCGCGCTGCTGACGCCGCCTTCGGTGGCGCGCACCAGTTGGTTCAGGCGGTAGATCTGCTCAGCCTGCGCGGCTTCGGTTTTATGGGCCCGGGTGCTGAAGAAATAGTTGCCAGTGTCAAACGGCAGGAAGCCAGAGCCCAGGTAGGGCGAGGGTGTGCCCTGCTCTGGAAAGCGGCCGTTGTAATGGGTGCCGCCATGGCAGGCCACACAGGCGCCAGGCAGGTTTTTCTCGCCCCGGCCATCAAGGTTGACCGAAGGCAACAAGGCGCCGCTGGGACCAAAGGCGAAAAACTTGGTGAAAGGCCGGCCACCGTTGACACCGGCAGTCACGCTCCATGCCATCGCCACACAAGCGACCAGACGGTCACCGGCCAGCGCGGTGTCCATCACCGCATCAATTTCTTTCTGTGATTGCCCCTCGGGGCCGGGGTGGTTGCAGACCGCAAATGCGATGTGGTCAGGGGCCACTTGGGTGGCCACCATGCGGCGCACCAGGTTCAGGTCCATCTTGTTGATGTAGTCGGCCTCGACCTGGGTGTTGCCGGCCGCGTAAGGCCCCAGCTTGTTCTGTCGCTTCCAGTCGTCGAAAGCCATCGGCTGCACCATGTGGCCCTGGCTGTCGCAATCTTTCACCGCACCCAGGCTGCGGTAGTACTTGCAAGACGACAGCCGCGTGTCTTTGCCCTTGTAAACCAGGAAGTGGTTGGCCCCCGGTGCCTCGTTGGACGCTGCACCAGCCTCTGTGTGGAGCATGCGGCCGCGCACGTTGCCATCGGGGCCGTTGGCCACCACCTTGATGATGTGTGGGCGTCGGCTGGGCACCACATGTGACAGTTCCACAGGCGCAGCGCTCACGTAGCCAGCCGGGTCGGATGACGCGGGCACCGCCAGCGTGGTGCTGTAGCCCTCGCACTGCACCTTCAGCTTCAAGCGGCCCTGCACGGGCACGGCGGCGTCCAGCGCGTAGTCGCCATAGCGGTTCACACGCACGGTTTTGGCCAGCGGCGTGCCGTCGGCCAGCTGCAGTGTGGCCGTGGCGGCGGTTTGAACCGAGAAGAGTTCGTCCTGCATGCCGCAGACCGCACCGTCGGCCAACGCAATGTGGCCGAAGAGGCGCAGGTTTTGTGAAGCAGGGGGTGCGTGCAGCACGTTGCGCCGCGTGGCCGTGGCGCCGGCGGTGAAGCTGCCGCAGGCCGCGAGCGGCCCTTCGTCGGTGCTGGAGCAACCCACGGCGTACAGCTCGCCAGCGGCAAGCTTTGGCAGGTTGACCTCGCCACTGGTGTCGGACACGCCCACAAACACGGCCTCGCCTGTGAGCTGGCGGGTAACGCGCACACGCACGTCGGGCAAGAAGACGGTGCGGCGGGCCGCAGGTGCGCCGGCACTGGCGTTGAACATCAGGTCGGCGTCGCTCACCACGCGCAGGCGCACGGTGGGGCCGTCAGCGTCAAACACGACGGGAGGAAGGTGGGCGATGGCAGCGCGTTGGGGTGCCGGCGTGTTCAGCGTGTCGCTGGATACCGCGTACTGTTGTTCGGCCCAGCCGCCACGGCCATTGGACACACTGACGTAGGCGAAGTGCAGCCCTGGGCCGTCGGGCAACGTCCAGACAGTTTGCGCGGCATTGCGGTTCTCGATGCTGCCGCTGGTGACGCGCCACTGGTAGCGCAGACCGCTGCCGTCTGCGCTGCCGTTTGAGCTGCTGGATGCGCTGCTGGATGCGCTGCCGTTTGCGCTAATGGCTTCGACACTGAGGTAGGTCTTGTTGGCGCCGCTGTCTCTGTCGTTGCCGGTGCCGCCGCCGCAGGCGGCCAACACAAGGCCCAGCAAGCCATATGACCATCGATCCACCCAGCACCAAGGGCGCAACGAACGAGCTTTCATGATGTGTGTTCCTGTTGCGGGCAGCAAGCCGCCGGGCGGTCGACACCGGCTTGAACGTCTGGCGTTCAGCCACTTCAACCCTGAATGAAACAGGGTTCAGGCTAGTGGCAGGCACCGCTGCAGTCACCCTCACATCTGATGAGGGCCTGGCACCCGATGTGACACCGCGTGTGACCCCACAGGCCAACGGCGACGAGCCCGCGGCCCAACCAACCCGTCAGAACAACAGCCGCACCAGCCCCAGGCTCAGCAGCGGAAAAAACAGCAGCAACACCACGCGCAACGCATCCCAGGCCAGGAAGGGAAACACACCCTTGTAGGTTTCGCCCATCGGTACGTCACGCGCCAGGTTGTTGACGACGTAGACGTTCAGGCCCACCGGTGGTGCGATGAGCCCGATGCCCACCGTCATCAGCACCAGGATGCCGAACCAGATCGCCTTGTCCTGCGCACCCAGGCCCCACAGGTCCAGGCCCATGATGGCCGGGAACAACACGGGAATGGTCAGCAGCAACATTGACAGTTCGTCCATCACGCAGCCCAGCAGCACGTACAGCAACAGCACCGCAGCCACCACGGCCAGCGGCGGCACGGCCAGATGGCTGACGGCATCAGCCACGGCGGCGGGCATGCCGGTCAGCGCCAGCGTGGCGTTCATCATGTCGGCGCCGAGGAAGATCATGAACACCATGGCGCTGGTTTCCGCGCTGCCGATGAAGCTGTTTTTGATGCCAGCCCAGCCCAGTTCACGCTGCAGCAGCCCGGCGGCAAACGTGGCCACCGCACCCACGGCGGCGCCTTCGGTGGGTGAAAACACACCGCCGTAAATGCCACCAAAAACGATCACAAAAATGGCCACCAGCGGCCAGATGCCCAGCAGCGTGGCGCCGCGTTGTGCTGCCGTGGCCTTTTCGCCCCATGGCGCCAGCTGTGGCTGCGCGCGGCACCACAAGGCCACCACCACCAGGTAACCCAGCATGGCCAGGATGCCCGGTACCATGGCCGCAGCAAACAGCTTGGCGATGTTTTGCTCGGTGAGAATGGCGTAGACCACCAGCGGCACCGACGGCGGTATCAGGATGCCCAGCGTGCCGCCTGCCGCCAGCGTGGCGGTGGACAAGCGCCCGGCGTAACCGTGCCGCTTCATTTCGGGGTAAGCCACCTGGGTGATGGTGGCGCTGGTGGCCACCGATGAACCACACACCGCGCCAAAAGCGCCGGCTGACAGGATGCTGGCCATCGCCAAACCGCCGCGCACATGCCCCACCCAAGCGGCGGCGGCCTGGAACAGCCGCCGGCTCAGGCCGCCTTGGGTGGCGAACTGGCCCATCAGCAGAAACAAAGGGATCACGCTGAGGTCGTACACCGTCAGCCGCGCCACCGCGCTGCCCTTGATCTGGTTCAGGAAGCTGGCCTCGCCGCTCAGCGCCACGTATCCCAAGGCGCCGGGCACAAACATCGCGGCAGCGATGGGCACCCGCAGCGCCATCAACAGCAGCATGCTGGCAAACATCAGCAGGCCCACCAGCGTGGGGTTGGCCATGTCAGGCCGCTTTTTCAGTTAGCGGCGTCAGCTGCAGGTGCTGCCAGGCTTGTTGCACCGCAATGACGGAAGCCAGCGCCAGGCCGGGTGCCAGCGCAGCGTAGCTCCACCACATGGGCAACTGCAGCACCATGCTGGTTTCGCCGGCCGCCTGCACCGCCAGCGCACCGGCGCCGGTGCGCCAGGCCAGCAGCAGGCCCATGGCTGCCAGCAGCAGGCAGCCCACGGCATCCAGCCGCCGCTGCACGGCCGGCCGCGTATGCTGGGTGAAAAAATCAACCATGATGTTGGCGCGCCGCCACTGGCACCACGGCAGCCCCAGTGAGATGGCCACGGCTATCAGCAGCTGCGTGATTTCCACGTCGCCCTGGATGGGCCGTGACCACAGGGCCCGTGACGTGATGCTGGCCACCACCATTAGCGCGCACCCCATTGCCACCAGTGCACCCAGCCAGGCAAAGGCCAGCGCCAGGCGGCGCAATGCGGCTGCCACGGTGGGTTTATTTCTTGTATTTGGCCAGCAGTTCGCGCGCTTCGGCCAGCATGGCCTTGCCGTTGTTGCCGCGTTTATCCATGTCGGCCACCCAGTCGTCGTACAGGCCGGCCGAGGCCTTCACCCAGTTGTCCAGCTCTGAAGCCGGGATCATGTGGAAGCTGTTGCCGCGGTCTTGCGCCGCCTTGCGCCCCGCCGCCTGGCTGCCGTCCCAGATCTTGCCGATGTTCTGGCTTAAAGCGGCGCCGCTGTGGTTGTCGATGACCTTTTTCAGGTCGGCCGGCAGGCTGTCGTACTTGGCCTGGTTCATCGCAAACACGAAGGTGGACGAATACAGCGCCGGCCGCGTGGGGTCGGTTTCGCTGTGGAACTTCACCATCTCGTGCAGCTTTAGGCTGGGCATCACTTCCCAGGGCAGCAAAAAGCCGTCGATGGTGCCTTTGCTCACCGCGTCGGGTATGCCCGGCAGCGGCATGCCCACCGGGCTGGCGCCCAGGCTGGTCAGCAGCTTGTTGGTCTGCCGCGTGGGCGCGCGAAATTTCATGCCCTTGAAGTCGGCGAGTGTCTTGATTTGTTTGCCGTTGCTGTGCACATAACCTTCGTCATGCACCCACGTGGCCACCAGCTTGATACCGGCAAACTCCTTCGTGCTGTACTTGCCGAAGTAGTCCCAGGTGGCGCGTGCGCCGGCTTCAGCGCTGTTGGTCATGAAGGGCAGTTCAAACACCTCGGTGCTGGGAAAGCGCCCGGGGGTGTAACCCGGCAACGTGATGGTGACGTCGTCGACGCCGTCTTTCACGCGGTCGATCAGCTGCGCTGGTGTGCCGCCACCGCTCATGGCCGGCAGCAGCTGGCATTTCAGGCGGTTGTTGCTTTCGGCAGCGATTCTGTTGCACCACGGCGTGATGACGTTCACCGCCGCCATCGCGGTGGGTGTCCAGATGTGGTGGAACTTCAGCGTCACGTCTTGCGCCAGCGCGGTGCTGGTGGCTGCGGCCAGGGCCAGCAGGGTCAAACTGCGTTTCATGTGGTGTCTCCGGTTTTGATTCAGGCGGTGTGGGTGCGGCGGGGAGGCGTGCTGTTTACCCCCAGACTTCCGCCGCCGTTTCCACCACCAGCTGCAGCTTGCGCTTCTGGTCTTCCACCGCGATGTTGTTGCCGTGCACGGTGCTGGAAAAACCGCATTGCGGGCTCAGGCACAGCTGGTCCAGTGGTGCGTACTGTGCGGCTTCGGCGATGCGGCGTTTCAGGTCGTCCTTGCTCTCGAGCTGGCCAAACTTGGTGGTCACCAGGCCCAGCACCACCTGCACACCCGGCTTCAGGTAACGCAGCGGGCGGAAGTCGCCACTGCGCGCGTCGTCGTATTCCATGAAGATGGCGTCCAGGTTCATCTCTTGCAGCAGAGCCTGCGCCACCGGCTCGTAGTTGCCGGCCGCCGCGTGGGTGCTCTTGAAGTTGCCGCGGCACAGGTGCATGGCCAGCGTCATGCCCGCCGGCTTCAAGGCCACCACCTTGTTGATGAAGCCGGCGTAGCGGTGTGGCAGCTCGTTGGGGTCGTCACCACGCTGGCGCGCCGCTTCGCGCATTTTTTTTCGTCGCACAGGTAGGCCATGTTGGTGTCGTCCATCTGCACATAGCGGCAGCCGGCGTCGAACAGGCTTTGCAGTTCGGCGGCGTAAGCGCGTGCCACGTCGTCGTAGAAGGTCGGTTCCAGTTCCGGGTAGGCCGCCGTGCTGATGCCGGCGCGGCCACCGCGGAAGTGCAGCATGGTGGGGCTGGGTATGGTCACTTTGGGTGTGCAGCCCGGGGCGTGTTGCTCCACCTGCAACTTCAGGTAGTCAAAGTCGGCGCGCTGGATGTCTTTGACGTGGCGCACCTTGTCCACCACCTTGATCACTGGCGGCGCCAGTTCTTCGGTGCCGTCGGCGCGCTTCACGGTGAACGGGATGTCGGTGTGCACACCACCCAGCTGCTCCAGAAAGTCGATGTGGAAATAGGTGCGGCGGAATTCGCCGTCGGTGATGGATTGCAAACCGCAGTCGCGCTGAAACTGCACGACTTCCGTGATGGCTTTGTCTTCCACCAGGCGCAGTTGCGCGGCAGTGATTTCGCCTTTGGCTTTTTGTTCACGCGCTTGCAGCAGGTAGGCCGGGCGCAGGAAGCTGCCGACGTGGTCGGCGCGGAAGGGGGGCGCAGTGTGGGTGGTCGTGCGGGTGCTCATCGGCTGGTTCCTGGGGTTGGTCGGGTGTGGTCGGGTGTTGTCGAGCTGGGGCGGGCTGCTGAATCAAGCTTTCACTCATCGATCATCACGTGGCTGGGCGGCGTTCAATGGCCAATCTGCCAGCGGTCCGCCAGCTGGTCGGTGGGCAGACGGTTCATGCGCAGGCCCTCTGCCAAAAGGGCGGTGCAAACACGCCGCGTCGGGCGTGCAGGCAGCAGACCAGGCGTTGCGTGGAAACATGGTGGGCGGGTTGGGGAAGGCGCCAGCGGGCCTGTGCTGTGGAACTGCAGCTACCGATGGTTATGCTGATTTGGATCCAATTATTCGATAAATTGGTTAATCTTTGCAAGATGGGGTATGCGATGGATCCAATTGAACCAGTCAACGCCGACCACGGTCACCGATCGCGCACGGCCAAAGCGGCCAAAGCGGCCAAAGCGGCGAATGCCAGCAAGGCGGCAGACCCGCTGGCTGCCCGTTCGCTGGTGGCCACGCTGCGCAAGTTGATCATCGACGGGCGCTACGCCAGCGGTGCTCGCCTGGCTGAAGTGGCGGTATCTGTTGCGCTGGGTGTTTCTCGCACGCCCGTGCGCCTGGCCTTTCGCACGCTGGAACAAGAAGGCCTGCTGCAAAAGGCCGGCAAACGCGGCTTCACCGTGCGCGCTTTTTCTGAAGCTGATGTGCTGTGTGCGCTGGAGGTACGCGGCGCGCTGGAAGGCCTGGCGGCGCGGCGCCTGGCCGAGTTCGGCTTGTCTGCCGCCCAGCAGGCTGAACTGCAAACCTGCCTGGACGAAGGCCACATGGTGCTGGCCAAGGGTTACCTGGCCGAAGCCGACATCACGGTGTGGAGCGCGTTGAACGAGCGCTTCCACCGCGTGGTGGTGCAAGGCACGGCCAGCCAGGTGATTGCCGACGCCATTGCACGCAACAACCACCTGCCTTTTGCGGCGGCCGATTCACTGGTGATCGACCGCGATGCGCTGCCCAAGGAATTCAAAAAGCTGCAGCTGGCGCAGATGCAGCACCAGCTGATTGCCGACGCGCTGCAGCGCCGCGAATCGGCGCGCGCCGAAAGCCTGATGCGCGAACACGCCTACATTGCGCTGCGTTACGGTGCCTTGTTCGGCTTGAAGCCCTGGGCGTTGGTGGACGGGCAGCGGACGCAGGCGGTTACTTCAAGCCGCTGACATAACTGGCCACAGCCTTGGTTTCCAATTCGGTCAGGCGCGACGCCACCAGGTGCATCACCGCGTTGTCGTTGGTGCGCACGCGTTGGCTGAACTGCTTCAGCTGGCGTTCGGTGTACGCCGCGTGTTGGCCAGCCACACGGGGCAGTGCCTCGGTGCCCTGGCCGGTGGGGCCGTGGCAGCTGCTGCAGGCCGGCACGCCGGAATAGGGGTTGCCGCGCAGGTAAATGAATCGGCCCAGCTGCGCCAGCTCGGGGTCTTCCACCGGGTGCAGGTGCACCGGGCGGTTTTCAAAGAACTTGCCCAGCGCTGTGAAGTCTGCGGCGCTCAGGTCGTCCACCATCGGTTGCATGGCGCTGCTTTTGCGCTTGCCGCTTTTGTAGTCGGCCAACTGGCGTGCCGTGTAGGCTGCATGTTGGCCCGCCAGGCGCGGAAACACGGGGCTGGAACTTTCGCCCTCGGCGCCGTGGCAGATGAAACACTTGCCTTGCACGATGTCTTCGGCGCGTTTGATGTCGTCAGCACGGGCGCCCAGGTGGGCCAGCGCCAGTGTGGCGGTCAACAGCAGCGTCTTGAGAACAAGGTGCGGGGCAGGCTGGGCAGTCATGGAGGGTGCTCGTGGGTTCTGCGGTGAAGTTTGCGGTTTCAGGCCCATGCCGCAGAGCCTGGCACAGCCTGGTCTGCAGGGTCGACCCCGGGGTTTTGATGCGTGTCGGGCCGCTGGTCCACCAGGCGGTCGGTCAGCGCCGCGGCGGCCCAGATGGCACACAGCGACACCCAGCTGGTGATGGTGAACACCGCCGCGCCTGAGAGGCCTGCGCCCACCGCGCAGCCGCCGGCCAACATGCCACCAAAACCCATCGCCATGGCGCCCACGATGTAGCGGCGCATGCTGGCGCCGCCCTGAAAACCTTCCAGCTTCAGTTCACGAAACAACGCCGCGGCCAGGAAAGAGCCGATGAACACACCCGGCATCAGGCCCATGTCAAAGTTGTAGGGCCGGTCAGTGGCCAACAGCACGCGGGTTAGCACCTCGGCCGATGGGCCCGTGAAGCTCAGCGCCTGAATCGGGTGCGGGTCGAAAGAAGCTTTGCTGATGGCGTAGGTGGCCCACCAGGCCGCTGCAATGCACAGCCCCACGCCGGTGGCGCCGGCCCAGCCCCAGATGGGCACTTTCTGGCGCCGCGCCCAGACGATGGCGGCCACCAGCCAGACGCCGCCAAACAGCAGCGCGCCCCAATGGCCGATGCCCAGGCGCGCTGTCAGGTCGCGTGCGGCGCCGCCGTCCACCGTCCACAGCGCCGACAGCGCCTCGCGCGCGGGCGACAGCATGCCGGTCCACGACGCCTGTGCCGTCACCGCAAACACCAGCCCCGACATCACGGAGCGCAAATTGCCCTGCGCCGCCAGCACCAGCAGCCGGCTGGAACAACCGCGCGCCAGGATCATGCCGATGCCAAACAGCGCGCCGCCGATGGCCGCGCCCGAC
>JANNMQ010000059.1:0-5061 GCA_031398045.1 Rubrivivax sp. | reverse complement strand
TATTTTGCTTTGGCGATTTCGGCGCGGAACTCAGCCAGCACCGCCTTCGGGTCCTTCAGGCCGCGCACCTGGGCCTGTGCCGCCCAGCGGGTTTCCAGGTAGTCCTGCTTGTCAGCCACGGCCTTGATGAAGGCCTTGTCGGCTTGCACGCGGACCACGCCCTGCGTTTTTTGCACACCATCGCGGGAGGCGGCGTCCACCGCGTCCCAGCCCTCGCCAAACATGCGAGCCGTGCGTTCGCCCGACAGCTTGTCGATCACCGCCTTGTCTGGGGCCGACAGGCTGTTGTACTTGGCTGGATTCATCATGAAAACAAAACTGGTGTTGTACAGGCCACCGGGGAAGGTGGTGGCGTGTTTGATCATGCTGAGCTTGAATGCGGCCACCGATTCGTCAGGGAAGAAGGTGCCGTCCATGACGCCGGTGGACAGCAGCTCAAACGATTCGGGCGCGGGCTTCAGCGTGGTGTTCCAGCCCATGGCCTTGGACAGTTCATTGATGTTGCCGCCGCCAATGCGGAATTTCAGCGATGCCGCGTCAGCCGCACTGACCACCGGTTTTTTGCTGTTGAAGATGACACCCGGGCCATGCGTGAAAACGGCCATCACCTTGACACCGCGGTGTTCACCCAGCGGTGCGAAGTGTTTGTTGTAGATGCGCTGGTAAGCCACCGAAGTGGCGGTGGAACTGTTGCCCAGGAAAGGGAACTCGGCCACTTGCGTGTTGATGAACCGGCCCGGCGTGTAGCCGTCCACCGTGTAAGACACATCGGCCAAACCATCGCGCACCGCATCAAAAGTGCCTGGCGCAGCCACCACGCCCTTGGGCAGGATGTTGCATTTCATGCGGCCGGCACTTTCTTTTTCAACTTCGTCGCACCACTTCTTTTGCGACGTGCTCAAGGTGTGCGTCGGCGGCAGCCAGCTTGACACCGTAAACACGGTTTGTGCCTGCGCGTTTGTGGTGGCCAGCAGCAGCCCGACCAGGCTGGCAGCAACGACGATGGGGGTGTTCATAAACAATCTCCTAGGGGCCCATAAGGGCGGCAACAACAAGGCAAAAAAACGGCCACCTTGGAAGGCGGCTTACAGGGAATACCCAACGCTCGATGTTTGAGAGGCACGGCAATGAGCGCCCCCAGGCGGCGTTGCCACCGCCCCCCGAGGGGGATGAGCAAAGTAACCAAGTGACATTTGCTCATGAGCGCCCCCAGGCGGCGTTGCCGCCGCCCCCCGAGGGGGATGAGCAAAGTAACCAAGTGACATTTGCTCATGAGTGTAAGCGGCGAATGTGTGCCTGCATGGGCCTGCACGGCCCCCAACGGGCCGCTGCAGACCACTGCCCGCACTGGCAGCAACCCTGTGTGCAACGCGGGCCCGCAGCGCCAGGCCGCGCGTTTACAGCGCCGGCGCCGGCACTGGGCCGAGCAGCGTTTCTATGGCCATGCCGATGGCGATCAGCCGGTCATCACTGCCCACAGGCCCGTCGATTTCCAGCCCCACAGGCAACCCGGCGCTGGTCATGCCGGCCGCTATCGACAGCCCCGGGATGCCGGCATTGCTGCCCGGGTCGGTGTTGCGGATGTATGCGCCAAAGGTGTCCACCGGCGCACCACCGTCGATCGACACGGTGGACGAGCCGGCGACGGCATCAATGGGCGCAGCAGCCAGAACAGTGGTCGGAAAGCACATCGCATCCAGCGCGTTGTCTGAAAAGTAACGTGCATACAGGGCCTGCATCTGTGGCCGGTAGACATTGATGGCGTCGGGGTAAGCGGCGCCAAAAACATCGCCCAGAATGGCGCCAAAAGCGCCGCGCACATCGGGGCTGGCCACCTGCGCGGCCAGGCCGGCCAGGTTTAGAGCAGGCACGCTGTTGGCCGCAAAGTAGGCGGCCATGTCGGCAATGGGTTCATGCAGCGCCACCTGAAACGAGACCTGGTTGTTCAGCGCCACCAGGCCCACGATGTCCACATCCACAAACACCACACCTGCAGCCACCAGCCTGGCGCGCGCGGCGGTCATGACGCTGGCCACCGCGCCTTGCAAGCCGGTCCAAAATGTGGCTGGCGTGCCGATGCGCAGGCCCATCAAACCGGCGGCGGTGGCCGTTGCGCGGCCGGTGATCACGGCGTCGAGCAGCGCGATGTCGCGCACGCTGCGCGCCATCGGGCCCACGGTGTCGCGGGTGTGGCTGATGGGTACCACGGCGTTCGGGTTGTGATAGCGCCGCTGGGCACCGCCGTTGCCCACCGAGGGCCGCAAGCCGGCGATGCCACACAAAGCAGCCGGCACGCGGGTGGACCCCCCCGTGTCGGTGCCCAGCCCGGCTGGTGCAAAACGCGCCGCGATGGCCGCTGCCGTGCCGCCCGAAGAACCGCCTGGGATGCGTGTTCTGTCGTAGGGGTTTTTCACCGCCATTGCAAAGGGCGCAAAGTTGGTGCTGGTGATGCCAAAAGCCAGTTCATGCAGATTGGTTTTGCCCAGCACGATGGCCCCTGCATCGATCAGTCTTTGCAAGCTCGGCGCGTTGCTGCTGGGGCGGTTGTTGCGCAGCGCAGGCGTGCCGGCCGTGGTGGGCAGGTTTTTGGTGTTGATGTTGTCTTTGACAACGATCGGCAAGCCCGCCAAAGGGCCTTGTGACGTGCCAGCGCGGCGTTTGTTGTCGACCTCGCGCGCGGCAGCCAAGGCGCCACTTTCGTCCAGCGCAATCATCGCGTTCAGGTTGCTGTGCAGTTTTGCGCGTGCAATCAGGGTGGCCACGTAGGTCTCGGCCAACAGGCTGCCGCCGCGCAACGCAGCCAGGGCTGCAGTGGCGTCCAGCGCCAGCTGTTGTTCGGTGGTCAAAGTCACCGCATCCTCATCATCATCACCACCGCCACAGGCTGCCAGGCCGGTTACGAGCACGGGCGTGGCGGCCCAGGCGCTGCCGGTCTTCAAAAAGTGGCGTCGGTTTGAGGTCGGGTTCATGGCGAGTCTCCGGTCTGGGTGCTCAGCAGGCACACGCCTGCCGTGCTTTTGAGACTACGGGCCAGAGTGGCGGGCCGCCATCCTCCGCGCAGAGGATGCCCAGTTGTGCTGTTGCGCTGTTGCTTTAGTGTTTGATGCAGCGTGCCAACGCGATGCGGCTGTTCACACCCAGCTTGCGGTAGGCGTGTTCCACATGGGTGTGCACCGTGGTGGGCGAGATGCCCAGTCGGCGCGCGATTTCTTTGTCTGCAAGGCCCAAAGCCGCCAGCTGCGCCACTTCGCGTTCGCGTGCACTCAAGCGGCTGTGGCCAGCTGCCAGGCCCGCAGGCGGCGCAGGCTGGCTGGCGCGGCTGCGCTGCAGCGCGGCCACAAAGGCCGGCCGCACCAGGTCCAAGATCTGCAGGTCTTCGCGTGCGTAGTCACGCCGCCGACGGTCGCGCCAGATGCGCATATCGCCGATGTTGTTGTCGCCACTCCAGGCGTAGAGGTTGACACTCCAGTTCAGTCCGTCGCGGACCAAAAAGTCGTTAAAAAATTCGGTGCGCTGCAATTCGTGCTGTGGCATTACATCGGTTACACGCACGGCGCTGCGGTGTTGCTGCAACACCAAGGTGATGGGGTCATGAAACTGGTAGTAGGTTTCATAACGTGCCAGGTTGGTGCCATCCATGTTCAACTGCACGCCGGCGTCGAAGCGCTGCAAATCGGGCTGCCAAACGTAGCTGGCGTAAAACTGTGCCTGCAGCAGGTCCAGCATCAAGACACCAATCCGTGTGCGGATCTCGCGCTCTTCGTGCGGCTCGGCCAGTGTTGTCATCACGCGGCCCAGCAGGTCCAACTGGCGGCTGGTCAGGAAACATGGTGTTGTCCGCGAATGACTATTTTCTTGCCTGGTTGGGCGGACTGCTAAAGCACGCGCCCTGGGTTCATGATGCCCAGCGGGTCGAGCGCCGCCTTGATGCTGCGCATCAGCTGCAGCGCCACTGGCGACTTGCGCGCAGCCAGTTCATCGCGTTTCAGTGCGCCAATGCCGTGTTCGGCAGAAAAAGAACCGCGAAAACGCGCTACCGCATCAAACACCAGCGTGTTGACGGCGTGTTCGTGGTCGGCCAGGAAGCGTTTGCCATCATCGCCGGGCGGGGCCTGCACGTTGTAGTGCAGATTGCCGTCGCCCAGGTGGCCGAAATTGCAGATGCACACGGCGGGGTAGTGGCGCTGCAGTTCGGCGTCAGTGGCCTGCACGAAGTCAGCGATGGCAGACACCGGCACCGAGATGTCGTGTTTGATGTTCAGGCCCTCTTCGGCCTGCGCCAGCGGTATCGATTCCCGCAGTTGCCACAGCGCCTGGCTCTGCGCCAGGCTTTCGGCCACAGCCGCGTCGCTGATGGTGCCGGCGTCCAGCGCTGCGCCCAGCAGCGATTCAAAACGCTCACGGGCCTGGGCCAGGCCTTCGGTGTCGCTGTGTTCCAGCAGCACCGTCCACGGTGCAGCCGGCAAGGGGCGCGGCAGGGACGGGAAGTGCTTGGCCACCAAACCCAGCGCCACCTGGCCCATGGCTTCAAAGCCGGTCAGCCCGGCACCCAGCCGGGTCTGCGCCAGGCGCAGCAGGCTGACGGCCTGGTGCAGCGTCTGGCAACTGGCCAGCGCGGTGGTGGTGGCCGCCGGCAACGGCGCCAACTTCAACGTGGCTGCGGTGATGACACCCAGCGTGCCCTCGCTGCCAATGTACAGGTGGCGCAGGTCGTAGCCGGTGTTGTCTTTGCGCAGGCCGGTCAGGCCGTCCCAGATGTCACCCTGGGCGGTCACCACTTCCAGGCCCAGGCACAGTTCACGGGTGTTGCCCCAGCGCAGCACCTGCGTGCCACCGGCGTTGGTGCCCAGGTTGCCGCCGATGGTGCAACTGCCCTGCGCCGCCAGCGCCAGCGGCAGCAGCAGCCCGTGCGCTTGCGCAGCGGCCTGCAGCGTCTGCAGCACACAGCCGGCCTCGGCAGTCAGGGTCAGGTTGGCGTCGTCGATGTCGCGCACATGGTTCAGGCGCTGCAGGCTCAACAGCACCTGCGTGCCCGTGTCATCGGGCACCCCACCGCCCACC
>JANNMQ010001160.1:0-6102 GCA_031398045.1 Rubrivivax sp. | reverse complement strand
CTGAGGCCGAAGTTGAATTCCGCGTCGTTGGTCTGGCCGGTTGTGCTGCCGGTTCGGGCTTGTCCGTGCGCGCCGTCTGCGCTCGGCGGCAAAAACAGGTTCCACAGGCCGGCAGCGCGTGCCTTGGGTTTCAGCTCTTCAATCACCTGCAGTGGCGTCCAACGTTTGCCGGCCTGGGTGTTGGTTTCAATTTCTGCGAAGTAGCGCGCCTCAGCGGGAAACACGTGCTCGGCCATGAAAGCATGCAGGCGGGCCAGCAGCTCCTGGGTGCGGGGTGAGTAGGCGAAGTCCATGATGTTTCCTGGTTGTGGGGATGTTGCGGTTGAATCAGGCCTTCTGCGCAAAGCCCCAGGCCATCTCGGCCAGGGTGCGCGTGGCCGCGCCCGTAGACCGCGCCTGGGCGCTGGACGCGATGCCGTCCACCACACGTTTGGCAATGCCCTGTGTGATGGAAGCCAGCCTGAACAGGTTGTAGGCCAGATAAAAATTCCAGTCACTCATCACAGCGTCGGGGTCGCTGCGGCCCGTGCGCTCGCAGTAGCGGCGAACATAGTCACGCTCTGAAGGTATACCCAGCGCCGCATGGTCCAAGCCACCGATGCCCCTGAACACGCCCGGCGGTATGTGCCAGGCCATGCAGTGGTAGCTGAAGTCGGCCAGCGGGTGGCCCAGCGTGGACAGTTCCCAGTCCAGCACCGCCAGCACACGCGGCTGTTCGGCATCAAACACCAGGTTGTCCAGGCGGTAGTCGCCGTGCACCACCGACACCTGGCGGTTGTCCAGTGCTGTAGCCGGAAGATGGGCGGGCAGCCAGTTCAGCAGTTCGTCCATCGCGGCGATGGGCTCGGTTGCCGAGGCCAGGTACTGTTTGCTCCAGCGCCCGATCTGCCGTTCGAAATAGTTGCCGGGTTTGCCGTAGTCCTGCAGGCCTACGGCGGCTGTATCCACGCTGTGCAGCGCCGCGATGACACGGTTCATCTCGTCGTAGATGGCGCCGCGCTCGGCAATCTGCAGGCCCGGCAGCGATTGGTCCCAGAGCACGCGGCCCTGCACAAACTCCATCACATAGAAGGCGCGGCCGATGATGCTTTCGTCTTCGCACAGCAACTGCATGCGCGGCACGGGCACGCCGGTGCCATGCAGTGCTTTCATCACCCGGTACTCGCGTTCAACGGCATGGGCCGAAGGCAACAACTTGGCAGCAGGGCCGGGCTTGCTGCGCATGGCGTAAGACGCGCCAGCGGTGATGAGTTTGTAGGTGGGGTTCGACTGCCCGCCCTTGAACTGCTCCACCTGCAACGGCCCGGCAAAACCTGGCAGATTCTGCTGCAGGTGTGCTTGCAGTGCTTCGATGTTGAAGGCGTGGCTGTCGGCCATGGCCTTGGTGCCGGTGTAATGTTCCATCGGGTGTGGTCAGTGCCGGGTCGGTGGTAATGAGTGGGTGGGTGGGCGGCTGCAGATGCTGGTTCCTGGTTGCCTCGGGCTTCAACGGTCGGCCAGGGCCAGCAAGCGTTGACGCGACAGTACCACCAGCCGTGTAGGTTCCACGCGCACCGCGCCTTCGCGTTCGAAGCCTTTCAGTTCCTGGTTTACCCGTTGGCGCGACGCACCCAAAAGCTGCGCCAGATCTTCCTGGGCCAATGCCAGCCCGATGCGGATCTCTTCGCCCTCGGTGATGCCATAACTCTTGGCCAGCAACAAAATCTGGCGCGCCAGCCGCGCCTGCAGCGGGCGTGTATTCAAGTCCTCGAAGTGGTCGAACATCAAACGCAAGCGGCGGCAGTTCAGCCGCAACAGGGCGTCATACAGTTCCACGTGCTGGGCCAGCAGTTGTTTGAAGTCGGGTTTGCGCACCACCAGCAAGGTGGTGGCGCCATGTGCGTCGGCGTTGTGCGTGCGTGGCAAGCCGTCGAAGAGTGCGATGTCGCCGAACCAGGTGCCGGGCTCGGCATAGGTCAGCGTGACTTGTTTGCCCGCCAGCGACACCGTGCTGATGCGCACCGCGCCGTGCGCCACACCACACCACTCTTGGGCCGGTGTGCCGCGCGCGGCCAGCACGTCGCCATCGGCCAGCCGCCGCACCGCGGCCCGCGCCAGGATGGCGCTGCGCAGCATGGGTGAGAGCTTGCTGAACCATGCCCCAGACTCGATGTTTTGCAGTTCGTCAATGGTAAGCACGGGGTTCAGCATGGCTTGTCTCAGAAGCGACAGGGCCTGTGGGCGCAGCTGCCTTATGGCGTGTCGAAATGGAAGGTCGAAATGGAAGGTCGAGAGGGAGTGTGGCCACGGTGCGTGGTCAGTGCTGGTGGCCGAGGCGGCTGAAGCTTTGACAACGGCCGTCCCCTGCTTTGGCAGCGGCGGTGCGCAGGGACCTTCATGCTAGAGTCAAAACGACTGTGTCCGCTATCCCGTCTCCTACCGATCGCCCCTGTTACCGAAGCATGATTTCAACAGGGCTACGCCGCGCTTTGCTGGTTGCCGGCGTGCTGGCAGGCTGTGCGTCTGGCGTGGCCGCAGCGGGGATTTCAGCGGCGCAGTCGGGCACGGTTCTGGGCCAGCCTCTCGATTTTCCGGTTCAGGTGCGGCTGGACGCCGGTGAAACACTCGAGGCGGAGTGTGTAAGTGCCGAGGTTTATGTGTCTGAAAGGCGGGTTCCAGCGGCGATGGTGCGCGCGCTGGTCGACCAGCAAAACAACGGCAGCGCACGGGTGCGCGTGCAGACCCAACAGGTCGTGGATGAACCTGTGGTCAGTGTCACCTTGCGTGTGGGTTGTGTCGCGCCCATCACCAGGCGCTTTGTGGTGTTTGCAGACCCACCCGCTAACGTTGCAGCTGCAGCCCCCGCAGCGGTGCCGGCGCAGGCCCCCTTGCAACCCACTGCCAACATGCCACTGCCCTTGGTGGCGCAGCCAATTGCCACCCCAGCGGAAAGTGGTCGCGCCGCGGCCACGGCAGTGCAGCCTGTTGCCGCCCCGCCGCCCACCCTGCAGCGGCGCCCACGGGCACTGGAAACGGCCGCCCAGCGAGCAGCTGCAAGTTCACCGGGGCCTCGACCCGCACGTCCTGCCGCTGGCGTAGTCGCCACCAGGCGGACCCCGGCGCGGGAAGCCCTGCCCAGACCCGTACCAGCCACAGTCCTGGCTGCACCTGCGGCCGCACCCACGCCTCGCCTCACGCTGGAACCGGCGCTGCCGACCGTGGCCACAACGTCTGAGTTGACGCGGGCTGAAGCCGACGCCGTGGGCGCTGCGTTGGTTGCGGTGGCCCAGGCCGCCAGCGCAGCGCAGGTGGCTGCTGTCGCTGCTTCGGCGTCGGCCAGCCGGGTGGCCAGCCTGGAACGTACCGTTGCGCAATTGCGCACCGAAGCCCAGGCCAATCTGACGCTGGCCACCCAGTTGCGCGAACGCTTGGACCAGGCACAAGGCGGTGGCCCCTGGTTATGGCCCTTGCTGGTGCTGGCGTTGGGCCTGGCCGGTCTTGCGGCCTGGCTGGCGTGGCGTCTGGGCCGTTTGCAGGCGGTGCGGCAGATGGCCTGGTCGCAACATCAGGCCGCCGCACCCTCTGCTTCACCGCGGGCAGAAACTTTGGCCGAAAGGCAAAGTCGAGCCGCCACGGGGCCTGCGCCTTATCTCGGCACCGACGTGCCCACTTTCCCGCCGCGCAGCGGCCTGGGTTCACTGCAGACGGTGCCGGGCGCCTCGGTGGCGGCGCCAGGCCTTGCAAGCCAGGCGCTTGCAGCTTCACGCAAACAAAGCGCGGCCTGGCCAGAACCGCAGCAGGCGCTGTCACCGTCGCGTCTGCGCGGTGCGGCGGACTTGCCTGATATCTCGCCCATGGATACACCGATGGCGCGCACCGAACCGATGCCCCAGCCACTGCGCGGTGGTGACGGCAACGTGCGCGATGTATCCATCGAAGAGTTGATCGACCTTGAACAGCAGGCCGAGTTTTTTGTGGTGCTGGGCCAAGACGACGCTGCGGTGGACTTGCTGGTGGACCATTTGCGCAGCACCGGCGGTGGCAGCCCGCTGCCTTATCTGAAGCTGCTGGAGATCTACAGCCGTACCGGCGACCACGGTGCCTACGAACGCAACCGCGCACGCTTCAACCACCGCTTCAACGCCTATGCGCCCGAGTGGGGCAGCGACCTGGCACACGGCCGTTCACTCGAAGATTACCCCGGCATTTTGCCGCGCCTGGAACAGGTGTGGCCACGCCCATTGGATGCGATGGCCGAGTTGGAAGCGCTGCTGTTCAGAAAGTCGCGCGGCGAACTTTTTGAGTTGCCGGCTTACCGCGAGGTGCTGTTCCTGTACGCGTTGGCACGCGACCTGCTGGACCGTGAAGCCGCAGACACCGGCAGCGTGGACTTGCTGCTGCCGCTGACTGACGGCTCGGCGTTCGGTACCACGGCGCCCATTCCTTTCCTGCACGAAGACCTGCGTGAGCACACCTTCGATTTTGACGACATGCCAACGGGCCCGGTGGACTTCGACCTCACCATACCGGCGCAACAGACCAGCATGTTCGACCCGATGGAAGAACCACCGCGACCACCCAGGCGGCGCTGAAGGGTGCTGACTGCGCTGACCGCATTGCGGCCGCGCCCAGCCAGGGCAACGTGGGGCCTACAAGCTGCGCAGCCTGTCAAGCGCCAGCTGCAGGGTTTCGTCTTTCTTTGCAAAACACAGGCGCGCCAGATTCTGTTCAAAGCCGCCCTCATAAAAGGCGCTCAGCGGAATGGCGGCCACACCCACTTCCCGCGTCAGCCACTGGCAGAAGTCGGCCTCGGGCAGGTCGCTGACGGCGGCGTAATCCACCAGTTGAAAATAGCTGCCTTGGGTGTGCAAGGGCCGCAAGCGCGTGTGCGTCAGGCCTTCAAGAAACAGGTCGCGCTTGCGCTGGTAAAAAGCCGGCAAGTCCCGGTAGGGTCGCGGGTCGGCCAGGTATCGCGCCAGCCCATGTTGCATTGGCGTGCTGACTGTGAATACGTTGAACTGGTGCACTTTTCTGAATTCGGCGCTCAGCGCAGCCGGTGCGGCCACGGTGCCCACCTTCCAGCCCGTGACGTGGAAAGTCTTGCCGAAACTCGACACCACAAAACTGCGTGCCGCCAACGCCGGCAGAGAAGACGCGCTGACATGCGGCGCGTCGTCAAACACCATGTGTTCATACACCTCGTCGGCCAGCAGCAGCACGTCGGTGGGCGCCAGCAGGTCGGACAACTGCTGCATTTCGGCCGCGGTCCAGGCGGTGGCGCTGGGGTTGTGCGGCGTGTTGATGATGAGCAGCCGCGTGCGCGGCGACAAAGCCGCAGCGATCAAACCGAAGTCGGGCCTGAAAGAGCCGGGCGTCAAGGGCACACGCACCACGCGGCCGCCGGCCAGTTCGATGTTCGGTGCGTAGCTGTCGTAACAGGGCTCCAGCACCACCACCTCGTCACCCGGGTGCACACAGGCCAGCACCACGGTCAGGATGGCCTGCGTGGCGCCGGCAGTGACGGTGATTTCGGTGGCTGGGTCGTAGCGGTGTCCATACAGTGCCTCGATCTTCTGCGCCACCCGTTCACGCAGTGCGGGCACACCGGGCATCGGCGGGTATTGGTTCAAGCCCTCGGCCATGGCCGCCGTCACCAGTGCCGGCAGCGCGGGGTCGCAGTTGAAATCGGGAAAGCCCTGGCCCAGATTCACCGCACCCGTTTCCTGAGCCAGCGTGGACATCACGGTGAAGATGGTGGTGCCCACCTGGGGCAAGCGGCTGCGCAAAACGGGGGTACGGTGCGGGTTGGTTGTTGACATGATGGACAGGGTTGGCAAGGCCACAGGGTGGAAGGGTAAAAAAGCGAGGGGCGAAGCCAGGCGCCGCTACAGACCAAAGTCGCTGCCCTGGCCCGACATCGCTTTTTCGATCAGCGCAGCCGACAGATGGGGTGACAGCATCTCGGCAAAAGCCAGCACAAACTGGCGCAAGTAAGCACCGCGCTTGAAGGCCACGCGGGTGACGTTGCTACCAAACAAAAGGCCGAGCGGGCGCGCCACCAGGTCGGCGTCGGCCGCGCCGCCCTGCACCGCCAATTCGGTGACGATGCCCACCCCCAGGCCC
>JANNMQ010001148.1:0-5347 GCA_031398045.1 Rubrivivax sp. | reverse complement strand
GTGATCCTCATGGACATCAACCTGCCGGGTATCAGCGGCCTGAGCGCACTGCGCATCCTGGCCGACGACACGGCCACCGCTCACATCCCGGTCATCGCGTTGAGCGCCAATGCCATGCCGCGCGACATCGAAAAAGGCCTGCGTGCCGGGTTTTTCCGTTACCTCACCAAGCCCATCAAGGTGGACGAGTTCATGGCCACGCTGGACCATGCGCTCCAGCACGCCGAAGCCATAACTTCGCCCAACACCGCACCGCGGCCTACCCGCAGAGACCCGCCATGACCCTGCCTGAAGAAGAAATATTCGCAGCGCGCGTCCTCATCGTTGACGACCAGGAGACCAACGTCACGCTGCTGCGAAGGCTGCTCGGCGAGGCCGGCTACACCGCAGTCAGCTCCACCATGGACCCGCAGCAGGTCTGTGCCCTGCACCGAGAACACGACTACGACCTCATCCTGCTGGACCTGCAGATGCCCAAGATGGACGGCTTCCAGGTCATGGCGTCGTTGAAAGCCGGTGCGGGCGACGACTATCTGCCAGTGATCGTGCTCACGGCCCAGCCGGGGCACAAGCTGCGCGCGCTGCAGGCCGGCGCCAAGGACTTCATCAGCAAGCCTTTCGAGCTGCTGGAGGTGAAAACGCGCATCCGCAACATGCTGGAAGTGCGGCTGCTGTACCGCAAGCTCGAGGCCTACAACGCCGTGCTTGAAAAGACGGTGGCTGAACGCACGGCCGAGCTGCGCGAAAGCGAGGCCCGCTACCGCAGCCTCACCCATCTGGCTTCGGACTGGTACTGGGAACAGGACGAAAACGGCAACTTCACCAGGGTTTCGGGCCCGGTGCTGGAAATGCTGGGCCTGCGCGTCGCCACGCTGGACGGCGAATTCATTCCCGACCCCGACACCGACACCGGGTGGAACGAAATCGAACGCGATGCACTGCGCGAGGCCATCGCAGCACGCGCGCCGTTTCTCGACTTCCCCTTCTCCCGCGTCAATGCCGACGGCTCGGTGCAGAGCTACCGCGTCAGCGGCGAGCCCATGTTCACGCAGGCCTGCCGTTTCATCGGCTACCGCGGCATTGGGCTGGAGACGACGGTTCGGCAACCGGTGGTGCGCTAGGTTGGCTGCCGCGTTGTCCCTCATCTTGGCCCACAACCCGAACCAGAATCACCTGGTGGCGGCGCTCCCCGACGTGGAATTCGAGGCGCTGGCGCCGTACCTGGAGGCCTGGCCGCTGGCGCTGGGAGCAATGGTTTACGAACCGGGCCAACAGTTGCAGTACGCCTACTTCCCCACCAGCGCGGTGGTGTCGCTGCACTACGTCACGCACAGCGGCGCGGCGGCCCAGTCCACCAGTGTGGGCAACGAGGGCGTGGTGGGCGTGTCGCTGTTCTTGGGCGGTGACACGACACCCAATTCGGCTGTGGTGCAGACTGCCGGCCAGGCCTACCGTCTGGAGCGCCATCGCCTCAGGCATGCCTTCGATGCCGGCGGGGCGCTGCGGCGCCTGCTGTTGCGCTACACGCAGGCGCTGATCACGCAGGTGGAGCAAACCGCGGCTTGCAACCGCCACCACTCGGTAGAACAGCAACTCTGCTGCTGGCTGCTGACGACGCTGGACCGCGGCCCCGCCAGGGAACTGGTGATGACGCAAGAACTGGTGGCCAGCATGCTGGGCGTGCGCCGCGAAAGTGTCACTGACGCTGCCGGCAAGCTGCAGCAAGGCGGCTACATCCGCTACCGCCGCGGCCACATCACGGTGGTCGACCCCGCAGGCATGGCCACCCGTTCCTGTGAGTGCTACGCGGTGGTTAAAACCGAACTCGCGCGCCTGCTGGGCGACGAGCGCCACCGCCAGCAGGGGTGAGCGTGCCGTCTGGCAACCGCCAGCCCACTGCCCAGCGGTTCAGCCCGCCCCTTCGGTGTGGTACGCGGTCACCCTGTCAACCTCATGCTTCGACCCCAGCAGCACACTGACGCGTTGGTGCAGTTTGGTTGGCACGATGTCCAGGATGCGTTCTTGGCCATTGGTGGCCGTGCCGCCGGCTTGTTCAACGATGAAGGCCATGGGGTTGGCTTCGTACATCAGCCGCAGCTTGCCGGGTTTGTCGGCTTCGCGCTGGTCCCAGGGGTAGAGGAAAACACCACCGCGGCTCAGGATGCGGTGCACGTCGGCCACCATGCTGGCCACCCAGCGCATGTTGAAGTCTTTGCCCCGTGGGCCTTCTGTTCCGGCCAGGCATTCGTCGATGTAGCGCTTCACAGGCGGCGCCCAGTGGCGCATGTTGCTCATGTTGATGGCAAATTCTTTGGTGTCGGCGGGGATCTTCAGGCCCTGTTGTGTGAGCACCCATGAACCTGTTTCGCGGTCCAGCGTGAACAGGGCCACGCCGTTTCCCAGCGTCAGCACCAGCGTGGTCTGTGGGCCGTACACACAGTAGCCGGCAGCGGCCTGGTGTTTGCCGGGCTGCAAAAAGTCTTCTTCGCTCACCCCCGGTGCATGGCCCACTTTGCGCAGCACGCTGAAGATGGTGCCGATGGAGACGTTGACGTCGATGTTGCTGCTGCCGTCCAGCGGGTCGAACAGCAGCAGGTATTCACCCTGCGGGTAGCGGTTGGGCACGACGTGGATGCTGTCCATCTCTTCGCTGGCCATGGCCGCCAGGTGACCACCCCATTCGTTGGCTTCAATCAGCACTTCGTTGCTGATGACGTCCAACTTCTTCTGGATCTCGCCCTGCACGTTGTCAGTGCCGGCGCTGCCCAGCACGTCGCCCAAGGCGCCTTTGTTGACCGAGATGGCAATGCTTTTGCAGGCGCGTGCCACCACTTCAATCAACAGCCGCAGCTGGGCCGGGATGCGCCCATGTTCACGCTGTTGTTCAACCAGGTACTGGGTCAGGCTGACACGGCGGCTCATCAGGCTTGCTCCAGGGCCCGGGTGACGATTTCTCGCACGTCGTTGCTGAGATCAGGCTTGGCAGCCACGCGGGCAATGGCCGCGCGCGCGGCGCTGCGGTAGGGCTCGGCCAGCGACGCCCAACGGTCCATGCTGCGTGCAAAGCGGCCCGCCACATGGGGATTGATGGTGTCAAGCTCCAGCAAACGGTCGGCCCACAAGACATAACCCGCAGCGTCGGCGCGGTGGAAAGCAGCGGGGTTGCTGCTGCACAGTGCCTGCAGCAGGCTGCGCATGCGATTGGGGTTCTTCATTGAAAAGTCGCTGTGCAGCAGCAGCGCTTTGGCGCGTGCAAAGGCGCGGCCCGGGGGCAGGGCGCTGAGGCCGGGCACCGGTTCGGGGGCAAGAGCCTGCAGTGCAAACCACTTGTCCAGCACCAGCGCGTCGCCCTTGGCTTGCAAGTAAAAGCGCTCGAGTGCGGCGTCGGCCAGTGGCGAGTGCGCGTCCAGCAAGGCTGAGATGGCTTCGCGTTGGTCGGTCATGTTGCCGGCTTCTTTGAAGCGTTGGTAGGCGCGGCCCGGCCACACGGTGTCGCCCTGGCGCACCGCGTGGCCACACAGCAGGTGCAAAGCGTGGTTGGCTAGCGCGCGTCGGCCCGCTTGGGCGGTGCTGGGGCTGTAGCCTTCTTGCACCTGGTGGTTTTCGAAAGCCCAGACCCAGTCGGCTTGCAGGCGGTCGGCCAGCAGCGCGCGCCACTGTTCACGAGCGGTGTGCACACGCTGCGGGTCCACCGGGTTCAACTGCTCTGCGATGTAGCTTTCGCTGGGTGGGCTGAGCGCCACGTCTTTGAAAGCCGGGTCCAGTGTGGGGCTGCGCAACAGCTTGCGAAGTGCCGTTTCCAGTGCAGCGTCCAGCAACGGCGGCTGCTTGTGTTCGATGGCGGCCAGCAGGCGGCCCAGCACCAGGCGCTGGCAAGCTTCAAAGCGGTTGAAGGGGTCGCTGTCGTGGTTCAGCAGCACCAATCGCTGTTCGTCGTGCAGGCCGTCGTCCAGGTGCACGGGGGCCGAAAAACCACGCAGCAGTGAAGGCACCGGGGCTTCGGGCATGTCGTCAAACACCCAATGCTGTTCGGCACTGTCCAGTACCAGCGTGCGTGCAGCCAGCAATTCACGGCCGTCGCTGGCCAGCAGGCCCATCTGCACCGGGATCACAAAGGGCAACTTGTCGGGCTGGCCGGGTGACGGCGCACAGGTCTGGCGCAGCGTCAGCGTGTAGCGGCGCGCCTCAGCATCAAACTGCCCGCTGGCCGCCAGGCGCGGCGTGCCAGCCTGGGCATACCAGCGCTTGAAGATTTCAAGCCGGCTGGACAGTTCGCTGCCGGGGTTGGCATCAGCCACCGCTTGCGCAAAATCGTCACAGGTCACCGCCTGGCCGTCGTGGCGCTGAAAGTACAGCGCCATGCCACGCGCAAAACCTTCGCGGCCCACCAGCGTGTGCATCATGCGCACCACCTCGGCGCCTTTTTCATACACCGTGGCGGTGTAGAAGTTGTTGATTTCCAGGTAGCTGTCGGGCCGCACCGGGTGGGCCATCGGGCCCGCGTCTTCAGGAAACTGGAACTGCCGCAGGCGCTTCACGTCATCGATGCGGCACACCGCGCGTGCCGACTTCGAGCCGGCCATGTCCATGCTGAATTCCTGGTCGCGAAAAACCGTCAGGCCTTCTTTCAGCGACAGCTGAAACCAGTCGCGGCAGGTGATGCGGTTGCCGGTCCAGTTGTGAAAGTATTCGTGGGCAATGACGCTTTCGATGCCGGCAAAGTCAGCGTCGGTTGCGGTGGCAGCAGTGGCCAGCACGTACTTGGTGTTGAACAGGTTCAGGCCCTTGTTCTCCATCGCGCCGCCGTTGTAGTCCTCCACGGCCACCACCATGAAGCGGTCCAGGTCCAGCGCCAGGCCGAAGCGCGCTTCGTCCCAGATCACCGACGCCACCAGCGACTTCATGGCGTGTTCGGTCTTGCCCAGGTCGGCGCGCTTGACGTACACCTGCAGCAGGTGGTCGCTGCCCGAACGGGTGCGGATCTTCTGCTCGCGCGCCACCAGGTCGGCGGCGACCAGCGCGAACAGATAGCTGGGCTTGGGGAAGGGGTCGTGCCAGACGGCGAAGTGGCGGCCGTTGTCGAGCGTGCCGCTGCTCGTCAGGTTGCCGTTGGACAGCAGCACCGGGTACTTGGTGGCGTCGGCGCGCAGCGTGACCGTGTAGACGGCCATCACGTCCGGCCGGTCCAGGAAGTAGGTGATGCGGCGGAAGCCCTCTGCCTCGCACTGCGTGAAGAACCCGCCCTGGCTGGTGAACAGGCCCGACAGTTCGTTGTTCTTGTCGGGTGCGCAGGTGTTGCGGATCTCGAGCACGAATCGTTCGGCCGCGGGCGGGTTGTCGATCACGA
>JANNMQ010001143.1:0-12170 GCA_031398045.1 Rubrivivax sp. | reverse complement strand
ACTGCAAACCTTGTTCGCCGCTGGCGTAATAGCGGTCAGCGGTGTCGAGCAGCCAGCGCAGAGCGGGGGTTATCCTGGCCCGTACCGACGCCGTCGGGTTGGCCAGCTCGACGGGTTCGATGGCCCCGACCAGGCTTGCCGGCAGATAACGCCGGCCCAGCAGCGCGTCATCGTGTACATCGCGACAGATGTTGGTCAGTTGCATGGCGATGCCTAAGTCCACCGCATGCGGCAGCGCTTCGGGGGTATGCACCTCAAGGGCTGCGGTCATCATCAGGCCCACGGTGCCCGCCACCTGATAACAGTAGTGCTGCAGTTCGTCCATGTTGGCAACACGCACCACGCCCAGGTCGCTTTCAACACCGCGTATCAGTTCCAAGGGAACGGCCGGCTCGATGCGGCAAACCCGCATCAGCTGCAGCATGTCGGCTGTCGCAACCGATTCGCTGGTACCACTGCGCAGCGCCTGCGCGATGGTGGCCAGTTCAGCATGGGCGGCCGACACATCACTTGTTTCGTCAGCCACATCATCCACCTGACGGCAGAAGCTGTACAAACGGGTTGCACGCTCGGCATGCCTGCTGCTCAGCAGTCTTCGCGCCCAGTGAAAGCTGTGACCACGGCGCGCCAGCAAGCCATCAGCGGCTGAGTAGACCGAGGAGGACGGCCCGGGTAACCGGTCTGCTGTCATAAAGCTTGCACTTCTTGCCGCACCACCATTTGTGCCGCCGGGACCAGCGCGTCAACCACCTTGGCCGAACACAACACACCCGGTAGCCCGGCACCCGGGTGCGTACCGGCGCCCACCAGATAAAGGTTGTTGATGCCTTCGGCGCGGTTGTGGAAACGGAACCAGGCCGACTGCCGAAACAGCGGCGCGACTGAAAAACCCGCACCGTTGACGCTGAGGTAATCATGTTTGAAGTCGCGCGGTGTCATGCTGAACTCAGCCGTGATGGTCTGCGCCAGGCCCGGCAGAATGGTGCGGTCCAGCGCGGCCACGATGCGATCGCGCAAGCGCGGGCCTTCAACGTCCCAATCGATATCGGCCTGCAGGTTGGGCACCGGGCACAGCACATAAAAGCTGTCACAGCCCGCTGGTGCAAAGCTGGGGTCGGTGGCGGTGGGCCGGTGCAGGTAAAGCGAGAAGTCTTCGCTGAGCACTTTTTTGTTGAAGATGTCGTCGAGCAGCTCGCGGTAGCGCTCACCCAACCAGATGGTGTGGTGCGCCACATCGGGGTAGGTCTGGCGGGTGCCGAAATACAGCACAAACAAGCCCATCGAGTAGCTGGCCGCCGACAGCTTGAGACGCGACGACCAGGCCTGGTCTTTTTTGGCCACCATCGACGTGTAGAGGTGTGCAGCGTCGGCGTTGGAGACCACCAGATCGGCCTTCAACACGCCCCCGTCGGCCATTTCGACAGCCGTCGCCACACCGTCCTTGACACGGATGTGTTGCACCGTGCGGCCCATTTGCACAGCCACGCCGTGCCGCTCCATCAAGGCGCCCAGCGCGCGTGTGATGGCACCCGTGCCACCCATCGCGAAGTGCACCCCGTAGGCGCGCTCCAGGTAGTGGATCAAGCCGTAGATGCTGGTGGTGTCGAACGGGTTGCCGCCCACCAGCAAAGGCTGGATCGAAAAAGCCTGCCGCAACTTGTCGTTCTTCAGGAAGGTTTTCACCAGCCCCCACACGGTGCGGTCACAGCGCAGCCGAAACAGGCTGGGGATTACACGCAGCATCGTGCGAAAGCGGTCGAAAGGTCGGTCCGACAGCTGCGTGAAGCCGATGTTGAAAATGCGTTTGGAGTGTTCGAGCAGGCGCAGGTAGCCGACGCGATCGACCGCCGAGATGCGCTCAATCTCGGCCAACGTTTCGTCCAGCGTGCCGCCGTAGTCAAATTGTTCGCCGTCGGCAAAGCGGAAGCGGTACCAGGGTTTGAGGGGCACCAGTTCCACATGGTCAGCAAAGCGTTCGCCAAACAGCGCGAACAGCTCTTCAAAAAGAAAAGGCGCGGTGATCACGGTGGGCCCGGCGTCGTGCCTGAAGCCGTCGCGTTCGAACACCTGCGCTCGGCCGCCCAGTTGGCGGCAGCGGTCGATAAGCGTGACTTGGTAACCTTTGGCACGCAAGCGCAAGGCTGCTGCGATTCCGCCGAAGCCGGCGCCCACCACCACCGCGTGCGGTGTTGAGGCCACCCAACGGGTGCGGTTTTCGGCGCGCTGCGGGGATGCAATGCCACCCGGGATGCGAGCCGGAACGTATGAGGCGCTCATGGTCTGACCTTTTTTGATGAGGTGTCTGGAAAAGACAGTGGCGACCCGGCCGCCACCGTCACACCAACGCTCAGTGCGCTGAGGTTTCGACTTCAGACTTGCGCATGGCGATCATGTAGATCAAGACGCCGAACACAGCCTTGGCCACGATGTCAGCCACGGTGTAGCCGATCTGCACGGCGGTGGTTGCCGAGCTGCCTGTGAAACCAATCATGGGGAACACAAACACCAGCGGGTAGAACAACCAAGACAGCACGGTCAGCCAACGCGCTGCGCTGACCAAACCACGGGCTTGCGCCGGCTGTGCTGCGATCGAAGCCTTCAGGCCAACAAACAGGTCGTAAACGATGATCGCAAACGGCACCATGGCCAGTGACCACCAGAGCCAACGGGTGCCCGGGTCGTTGGAGATCTCGCCGGGGTAGCCCAACACCACCATCAGCGCGGCCAACAGACCCAGCTTGGTAGCCTTGGAAATGGTTTCGGCGCGCGACAAACGCATCACCAGAATCAACTCGACCAGCAGCAGCGGCACGGTCAGCAGCCAGTCAACGTAGCGGTAGGCGTCGTTGAACTTGGCACCTGTCTGCTTCATCGTGCCGTCGACGAGCGCGTAGGCGCCCTCCCAGCTGGCAAAGATGCGGACGTAGTGATACAGCGCGATCAGCGTCACCAGACCGGTGACCGTCATTGCCGTTCGGTACGGCGGCGCCACCTGGGAACGCGACAGAAAGAAGAAAACCGTAGCAGCCCCCATCACCGCGATGGTGAGGGAGAAGGCGTTAGAGACGAGGACAAACTGCCCCGGAGAGAGGAGATCCATAGCTGCTTCACTTTTGATAAGGAAACCAAATCGTAGTGATGCATAGTTTGTGAAGAGGCAAAAACCATGCATAACCACTTCATTGGCAGCGCCATCATTCAGCGCGTGCAGGCAGCTGCTGCGCCAAGGTGATGGAGCGGAGCACGCGCCGCATACCCGCTGTACTCGGCGGCCCATGGCATGGCGCACACGGTCTTCTGGAACACTACCCGTTACCGCAGGTTGCCCCGTTTGTGCGGCATCTGGATGCCTGTAAGGACATAGCAGGGCAACGCCCGGGTAGACCATACTGGCCCGAACCCTGCGGAACACCGAAGACAGTCATGAAGAACCAGCGACCACACATCGCCATCGTTGGTGGCAACTTTGCCGGCCTCACCGCCGCCATCAAGCTGTCTGAGCAACATGCCGTCACGGTGATCGACCCATCGCCGCACTTCGAGTGGATGCCCAACATTCACGAGATCCTCTCCAACGTGAAAACACCGCAGTGTTTGCGGCTGGACCGCGCGGCCATCGTCCGAGAAGCCGGGCACCGCTTCGTGCAAGACCGGGTGGCTGAACTTCATCCGGCATCACAACAGCTGCTGACCGCCAGCGGCCTTGAACTGAAATTTGACGCGTGCATCGTCGCGGTGGGCGCGCTGTGGAACACCCATGGCATCCCGGGCGTTGATCAACATGCTTTGCCCTGTCGGGCCGTAGCCGACGCGATGGCGGTTGAGCAGCGTCTGAAAACGCTCTTGCAGCAGGGCAAGCCGCTGCACGTCGTCATCGTCGGCGGCGGCATCTCGGGCATCGAGGCGCTGGGCGAAATACTGCGCCGCTACCGCGACGTTCCCAGCCTGTCGGTTCAGGTGGTTGAGGCTGGCGAGCGGTTGCTGCCCGGCCTGCCGCCGGTGCTCGACGCCGATCTGCGGCGTTTGTGTCAGTCCCATGCGGTGCGCTTCAGCACCGGTGCCACGATCACCAGCGTCTCCGCCAAAGCGGTGCATCTGGCCGACGGCACACAGTTGCCATCTGAACTCACGCTGTGGACGGCGGGGTTGGCAGCGCCCGCGCTGCTGCAGCAGTCGGGCCTGGCGCGGCCGCCGCACCGGTGGGCTGATGTGCACCAGACGCTGCAAAGTTGCCATGCCGGCAGCACCTTTGTGATCGGTGACTGCGCAGAGCTGCCGGGCGCGGTGGCCAAGCAGGCCTACAACGCGATCGACATGGGTGAGCTCGCGGCGATCAACGTCACCCGTTTCTTGGCGGGCAAAACGCTAAGGCTCTACCAGCCGAACAACAAACCGGTGCTGATCGCGTTTGGCGATCTCGACACTTACCTGGTCGCCGGCAGAACCGTGCTCGCCAGCCAAGCCCTGGCGGGGGCCAAGGAGGGTGTGTTCCAGCTGTTCATGTCGCAGATGGCACCATGCAACCAGTTGCAGGCCTTGCCGGCTACAGGCCAGCGCTTGTGGCAGAGCTGGCGCCGGCTGGCCCGTCCGCAACTGCTGTCACTGGCCAACTTTGAGAAGCTGCCCCATCGCAAGGTGGTCAGGGTGCTGTAGTCTCTCAGCCTCTCAGAACCCCAGGTGCTGCCCGCTGCACCACCCCCGTTTAAGGGGCATGCTTTTGCTGGCCGGCACTGGGCTTGTCCTGGCCACTGAACACAGCTGCAAAGCGCTGCTGCGTGTGTTCAACCGAAACGCCTGCATTCAACCGGTCACTGCGTGGCAGCCGGCGCGGGCAAGCGGCGGCGCAGTGCAATGGCAAACAGGCCGGCCACACCCCACAGGGCCACCGTGCCCGGTTCCGGTATGCCCGGAACGATGGCCAGGCCGTAGAGCAAACTGGTGTCGCCGATGGCCCCTTGCAGCGTGGCCGCACCGGTTGCCAGGTTGATGCTGTACAGGCCGTTGACACCCCCAACCCGAAGGGCGCCGAACGCGTTATTCACGCCCCCATTGGTGAAGATGTCGAAGCCGGTGTTGAGATCGAAGTCGACACCCAACGAACCCACGGTGTTCATCACGCCGCCATTGGGGTTGCTGGTGGTGACCAGGTTGTTAAGCGTGTAATCGAGGTAGTACAGCACCGTGCTGGCCGCCACGCCCAGGCTGCTGTTGGTGTAGGCCACGTCAATGATTCTGGGGACGGCGCCGAAATTCGGGTCGCCGGCCGCGTAAGCCAGCACGCCATCCACGGTGGTGGCGCCGCCAGCCAGGTTGACGCGCAGGTTCTGGCCAATGTCCGTGACGATCCGCAGCCGGTCGGGAACCGGATTGAAATCGATGCCCAAGTTTGGCCCGTTGGTTGGAGTGGAAAGGAGGGCGGCAAATGTCGCCGCGCCGGTGCCGGTGTTCACGCTGTAGGCGCTGCCCGTGGCATGGTTGTAGCCATACAGCAGGCCATTGCTGGGCCTGAAGTCCAGGCCGTCCAGCTGGGCTATGGCACCCGAGATGGCGCCCACGGTGGTCACCGCGCCGGGTGTGGCGGTGTCAAAGCGAATCAACGAAGTGCCGTTGCTGCTCAGCGAATATGCCGTCGCGGCATGCACCTGGGTGGCCAGTGAGCCGGCTGCAACGGCGGCAGAGGCCAGCAGACGGAAAGTCGAAAGTGCCATGGGTTGCTCCTGAGGGATGTGGGATTCAGTGCGGGTGACTGCGTTCCTGCCGCCGTGCAGCATCGAACACTTCGCTTTACCGCGCCAACCGATGTTGCAGATGCACTTTTTTGACGTACACCCCGCAAATAGGGGGGTGCAGCTTCTCTTGGGGTTCACGGTGGTTTTTCTTCTTGTCAGATGATCTCGAAGTAACGCTTCAGTTCCCAGTCGGTCACCGCGTCTTGCCACTGGCGGTGTTCCCATTCGCGCGTGGCTGCAAAGTGGTCAACGAAGGTGTCGCCCAGAAAGTCGCGGGCGATGGCCGACTGTTGGAAAACGCGGGTGGTTTCGATCAAGGACCGCGGCGCCCGGGGGATGTGTTCTGCGCCCTGGTTGGTACCGGTGATGGGCGGGGCGGTGAGCTGCAGCCCCTTTTCGACACCGTGCAGCCCGGCGGCGATGACGGCGGCCATCGCCAGATAAGGGTTCACATCGGCGCCCGGGCAGCGCGTTTCCAGCCGCGTGGCTTTGGGGCTGCCGGCGATGACACGAAAGCTGGCGGTGCGGTTGTCCATACCCCAGGTGGGTTTGACAGGCGCCCAGAAGCCGTCCACCAGCCGTTTGTAGCTGTTGATGGTGGGCCAGAACATCGGCGCAAAGTCCATCAGACAGGCTACCTGGCCGGCGAGATAACTTTCAAACAGTGCGCTCATCTTGCGTGGGCTCTTGGCGTCGAAAAACAGGTTCTTCTTGCCGTCGCTCAAGCTCTGGTGGATGTGGCCGCTGCATCCCGGCAGCTGCTGGCTCCACTTGGCCATGAAGCTGGGCATGACGCCAAACTGCTTGCCCATTTCACGCGCGCCGGTCTTGAACAAGATGGCGCGGTCGGCCTGTTCCAGCGCGGGGCTGAAGGCGATGGCGGCTTCGTAGACACCGGGGCCAGTTTCGGTGTGCAGGCCCTCGATGGGCACGCCGTAGGCGGCCATGTCGTCCATCAGCGCATTAAAAAATTCGCGGCGGTCGGCCATGCGCAGCAACGAATAACCAAACATGCCGGGTGTGATGGGCTCGGGCCCCACGCCTTTTTTGGCAGCCCAGGTCTGCGGTGTTTCCGCAAAGTTGAACCACTCGAACTCCATGCCGGTCATGGCCTGGAAACCCAGCTTTTCAGCGCGTTTCAGCACCCGCTTCAAGGTCTGTCGCGGGCACACCGGAAACGGCGTGCCGTCGGCATTGACAAACTCGCCCAGAAAAAACGGCACGCCGTTGTCCCAGGGCACGTGGCGTGCGGTGTCCAGGTCCAACCGCGCCAGCGCATCGGGAAAACCGTGTTGCCAGCCGGTGACCTGTGTGTTGTCGTAACACTGGTCGCCGCTGTCCCATCCAAACACCACATCACAAAAGCCGAAACCGCCGTCGGGGTGGGGTTGCGCAGCGCCCAGGAATTTGTCGCGGTGCAGGTACTTGCCGCGCAGGATGCCGTCGATGTCGCTGCAGGCCACCTTCACCTTGCCGGCGGTGCTGTTGCGGATGGCTGCGACGGCGGGGTGTTCCTGTGGGGCGCTGTTTTTCTTGCTGGCCATGGGGCTGCTCCGATGAGTAGGCGCAAGCCCATGAGGACCCCGCCGCCACCAGCGTATCAGCAACTGCGGGCATTGCCGGCTGTCCTCAGGCACCAGCCGTTGGCCATCGACCTCGATGCACGGGCTAGACCGCCCAGCCGCAGGCCTTCACGGTTTCAAACGACGCGAGACCGGGCACTCAGCGCAGTCCATAGCCCAGGTCGGCAGCGGCGCGCGGGGCGTCAGATCGAGTCCTGCCCGTTGTACTGCCCGCGGTCCTGCCAACTATCCTGGTAACAAGCCGCCGATCGAGCCGAACTGCCGGCTTGGCAAGCGGGCTGATCTCTGGTGCGGGCAAGTTGAGCCTTCAGGCCGCAGGCTGCCCGCTCGCAATGCCCATCTCGGCCAAGGCGTCGGCCACCGCCGCCACGGCCTGCCGCATTTCATTGGCCCCGATAGCGCCGATGCACCCGATGCGAAAGGTTTCTACCTGCGTCAGCTTACCCGGGTACAAGATGAAGCCGCGTGCCTTGGCAGCTTCGTAGAAACGGCGGAACTCGTAGGCCGGGTGCGCTGGCGCGTGGAAGGTAACGATGATCGGCGCCTGCACCTCGGGCCGCAGGAAGGGCTTGAAGCCGAGCGCAGCCATGCCGTCCACCAGCGTTTTGCAGTTGTCCGTGTAGCGCGCCAGACGCGCAGCACGGCCGCCTTCTTCTTCGAATTGCGTCACAGCTTCAGCCAGCGCCACCAACACATGCGTGGGCGGCGTGAAACGCCACTGGCCGGTTTTTTCCATGTAGACATGCTGGTCGTGCAGGTCCATGGCCAGGCTCTGGCTGTTGCCCGCGCAGGCGTCGACGATGGCCTTGCGCAGGACCACAAAGCCCATGCCGGGTACACCTTCCAGACATTTACCGCTGGCGGCCACCAGCGCGTCAAAGCGCACTGCGCGCGCGTCGATGGGCAGCGCACCAAAGCTGCTCATGGCGTCGATGATCAGCCCTTTGCCCAGGCGCTGGCACACCGCCGCCACTTCGGGCAGCGGGTTCAGCACACCGGTGCCGGTTTCGCAATGGATCAGCACCACGTGGGTGATGGACGGGTCGGCTTTCAACTGTGCTTGCAGCACCGCGGGCGAAACGGGCTCTTCTTCGGCCTGCGGCACCACCGTGGCGCGGCGGCCCATCAGCTGCGTCAGCCTGGCAGCGCGTTTGCAGTAGGCGCCGTTGTCCAGCACCAGCACGTGGCCGCCTTTGTCGCCAGGGGGCACGACCGTGGCCACGGCGGCTTCAACGCTGAAGGTGCCGCTGCCTTGCAGGGGCACGAGCACGTGCGTGTCCTGCCCGTGCACGATGTCCAGCAATCGCTGGCGCACGCGGGCGGTGACCGCGATGAAGTCGGTGTCCCAGCTGCCCCAGTCCTTCAGCATCGCCAGCTTGGTGCGCAGCGTGGTGGTCAGCGGGCCGGGGGTCAGCAAGATGGGGTCGCGGTCCATGGTGTCTCCTCGCGAATGTGGGTTCTCAACCAAGCGGGCGCCGCGGAGGGGGAGGCGCTGAAGGCGCTTCGGGGGTGGGTCATCCCTTCCAAGCCTGCGTTTTGCGGTCCACCCACCAGCCCAGGCCCATGAACAACAGCGTGGCTACTGTGTTGGCAGCGGCAATCAAGATGGCCATGGCCGCAGCAGCGCCCATTTCACCCGCTTCGTCCAGGTTCAGGATGGCGATGCTGGCGACCTTGGTCTCGGGCGAGTACAAGAACACCACGGCCGAGATGGTGGTCATGGCGTTGATAAAAAAGTAGCGCGCAATGTCCACCAATGCCGGTGTGCAAATGGGCAGCGTGACACGCCAGAAGGTTTTGTAGAACGGCACTTTCATGGAAGCACTGACGGCTTCGAATTCCGGGTCGAGCGCCTTCAAAGCGGTCACGGCCGTCAGATGCCCCGTGGTGTAGAAGTGCACCACGCTGCAGATGGTCAACAGGGTGAGCGTGTGATACAGGCCGTTCAGCGGGTTGGCCGGTTCGTTGAAATAGAAGATGTAGCCCAGGCCCAGCACCAGCCCAGGCACTGCCATCGGCAGCATGGCCAGCAAGCGCACGGCGCTGCGCACCCCACGTGGGCCGTTGGTCTTTTCCAGCAGATAGGCGCCCACAAACACCAGCAGCGTACCAACCACGGCAGTGCCGGTGGCCATCAACAGGCTGTTGATGAATGCCACGCCCACTTCGGCTTCCAGCAACCCGTAGACGTAGTGTTTGAAGCTGGGCTGCAGGTTGTAGGGCCAGAAGGTGGCCAACGATGCAAACACCGCCATGCCCAGCATCGCCAGGATGAGCAGACACACCGCAGTGCAGTACAGCGACATCAGCGCATCAAACAGCGGCGCCTTCTTCGGCCGGTAGGGCACGGCGCACGCGGTAAGCATGGCCGTCTGTTTGCGGCTCACCCAATGGTCCACCACAAAAGTCAGCACCGCTGGCGCCAGCAGCAGCAGCGCCACCACGGCACCACGGTGAAAGTCTTGCTGACCGATGACGAGCTTGAAGACATCGGTGGCCAGCACGTTGAAGTTGCCGCCGATGACTTTGGGGATGCCGAAGTCGGTGATGACCAGCGTGAACACCACCAGCGCAGCACTGATCAGGCCGTACTTGGCACCCGGCAGCGTGATGGTAAAAAACTTGCGGCGCGCAGTGGTGCCCAGCGCGTCGGCGGCCTCATACAGGCGTGCGTCAGACGCCGACAGCGCCGTCACCAGAATCATCAGCGCGTGCGGAAAGGTGCTAAAAATCTCGGCCAGTACGATGCCCGGCGCGCCGTAAATCTGTTCAACACCCAGCGCCTGCATGGCGCTTTTCAACACGCCCTGGTTGCCGAACCAGTAGATCAGCGAAATGGCAGCCAGCAGCGAAGGCGCCAACAGCGGCACCAGCGTGATGGTGCGCGCCAGGCCCTTGAAGCGCATGCAGCTGTGTGTCAATGCGTAGGCAAAACCAAAAGCCGTGGGCACGGTGACCAGCGTGACCACCACACTGACCCACAGGCTGTTCCACACCGACTGCATCAGCGCCGGCGTCTGCGCGTAGCTGATGAAATTGGCCAAGCCTATAAAACGGTCGCCATCGTCTTGCACCGCCTTGATCAGCAGCGTGCACAGCGGCGCGGCCAGGAAGGCCAGCAGCAGCAGCGCCACCAGCACCAAACCGGCGTGCGCGACGCGTGCCGACGCAGGCACGCGCTGGCGCACCGCGGCGCTGCGGGCAGGCAGGGCGGTCACGCTCACCCAGCAGCCCTCAGCTGAACACCCGCATGCGCTCGGGCAGCAGCCGCAGCGGCAGCCGGCTGCCCACTTCCAGCTGTGCTTCGGCCAGGTAATTCAGCGACAGGTAAACGGTAAGGGCCTGCGCGCCCAGCACGTCGGCGCGCACACGCACCAGGCAATACGGGCCCATGAACTCGATCTTTTCGATCAGGCCTTCGAACACGTTGCTGTCGCCCGGCGCGATGGGGCGCGCCAGCACGTCTTCGGGGCGCAGGTAAACACGCAGATCGCGCCCCGGGGTGTGGCCATGCACCGACGCATGTTCGCAGTGCAGCAGCTGCGCGCCCACTCGCAAGCCGCCTTCATAGGCTGTGGCGGGCAGCGCGTTGATGCGGCCCACGAAGTCAGCCACAAACAGCGTCGCCGGGTCGCGGTAGACCTGCATCGCGGTGCCCACCTGTTCGATGCCACCCTGGTTCATGACCACGATGCGGTCGGCCACCGCAAAGGCTTCTTCCTGGTCGTGCGTGACCATGATGGTGGTCACACCCAGCTTGCGCTGCAGGCTGCGGATTTCGCTGCGCAGTTTTACGCGCACGATGGCGTCCAGCGCTGACAGCGGTTCGTCCAGCAGCAACAAGCCGGGTGAAGTAGCGAGCGCCCGTGCCAGCTCAATGCGCTGCTGCTGGCCGCCTGACAACTGCGCAGGGTATTTGTTTTCGCTACCCGGCAGGCCCACCAGCGCCAGCAGTTCGGCCACCCGGGCTTGTGCCTTCGCTTTCGGCAGCTTGCGATTCACCAGGCCGTAGCTGACGTTGGCAGCCACCGTGAGGTTGGGGAACAGCGCATAACTCTGAAACACGATGCCATAGTCGCGCTCAGCCGGCGGCAGCGTGCTGATGTCGCGCCCGGCCAGGGTGATGCGCCCAGCGGTCTGTACCTCCAGCCCTGCGATGATGCGCAACAGCGTGGTTTTGCCGCAGCCGCTGGGGCCCAGGAAACAGACAAATTCGCCCTGCGCGATGTCCAGGTCGATGCCCTTCAGCGCCGTGAAGCTGCCGAAGTCCTTGCTCACGGCCTCGAGCCGGAGGTAAGGAGCCACGTTGTGATGCGCTGGGCAAAGCTGCGCTGCGGGCTACCTCTTTTCGCTCTTCGCGTTGTAGCGCTTGTTCCACTCGGCCAGGATGCGCTCGCGGTTGTCGGCTTCCCAATAGAAGTCCTTTTTCACCAGGCGCGCTTCGTAATCCTTGGGCACGTTGGCCAGCGGTGCGGCCACTCCGGGCTGTGCGGTGATGGCGAAGTTCTTGCCGTACAGCAGCATCGCGTCTTTGCTGCTCGCCCAGTCGGCCAGCTTCTTTGCCGCGTCCAGCTTCTTGGTGCCCTTGTGGATGGCAAAGGCTTCCAGGTCCCAGCCCAGACCCTCTTTCGGAAACACCAGGTCGATGGGCGCGCCCTTGGCCTTGTTGCTGTTGGCGCGGTATTCGAAGCTGATGCCAACCACGTATTCGCCGGCAGCGGCCATGTTGCAGGGCTTGCTGCCGCTGTGGGTGTACTGCGCGATGTTTTCGTGCAGGCCGTCCATGAACTTCCAGCCGCCGCCGATGGGTTCACCCTTGCCGTCTTTGTCGCCCCACAGCGTGAGCCAGGCCGTGACG
>JANNMQ010001108.1:0-6043 GCA_031398045.1 Rubrivivax sp. | reverse complement strand
GGCACCGCGGCGTTTGCCCTCAATGAGGGCGTGGCCGGTCAGCCGCTGGCCTGTTACCCCATAAGGGTGGCCGACGGCAATCGCACCGCCATTGACGTTGAGCCTGTCCATCGGAATGCCCAGCTTGTCGGCGCAGTACAGCACCTGCACGGCAAAGGCTTCGTTCAGTTCCCAGAGGTCGATATCAGCCACCGTCAGGCCCAGGCGCTTCAGCACCTTGGGAACGGCAAACACCGGTCCGATGCCCATTTCGTCGGGCTCGCAGCCGGCCACTGCAAAGCCCAGAAATCGACCCAGCGGCTTCAGGCCTTTGCGTTCAGCCACCGTTTCATGCATCAACACGCAAGCGCCAGCGCCGTCTGAAAACTGGCTGGCGTTGCCGGCCGAGATCACGCCGCCAGGGATGGCGGGCTTGATGTTGCAGATGCCTTCAAAGGTGGTGCCGGGGCGTATGCCTTCGTCGTCGGCCACCGTCACTTCCTTGCTGCGCAAGCCCAGCACGGCGTCGGCGACGCCGGCCATCACGGTGATGGGCGCAATCTCATCCTTGAACTTGCCCGCTTGCAGCGCCGCGGTGGCCTTCTGCTGGCTGGCGGCGCCGTACTGGTCCATGCGTTCACGCGCGATGCCGTAGCGCTTGGCCACCTGTTCGGCCGTTTGCAGCATGTTCCAGTAGATCTCAGGCTTGTTTTTCACCAGCCACGGGTCGGCCAACATGTGCTTGTTCGATTCCTGCTGCACGCAACTGATGCTTTCAACACCGCCACCGATGTAGATGTCGCCCTCGCCGGCCACGATGCGCTGCGCGGCCAGCGCAATGGTCTGCAGCCCGCTGCTGCAAAAGCGGTTGACAGTCATGCCGCTGGTGGTGATGGGCAGACCTGCACGCAGCAGCGCCTGGCGGGCAATGTTGGCGCCGGTGGCGCCTTCGGGTGTGGCACAGCCCATGATGACGTCGTCCACTTCAGCGCCCTCTATGCCGGCGCGCTGCACCGCATGCTGGATAGCGTGGCCGCCCATCGTGGCGCCGTGGGTCATGTTAAAGGCGCCCTTCCAGCTCTTGCAAAGCGGCGTGCGTGCGGTGGAGACGATGACGGCTTGTGTCATGGTGGGCGTCCTGGGGTGGTGAAAGTGGAAGGAGTGTTTACTGCGACGACTGCTGCAACAGCCGAAAGTAAAAGCGCACCATGTCAACCAGCTGGTCGCTGGAAATGCGCTCGTCGGTGCCATGCAACCGTGCCAAGTCTTGCGACTTGAAGCGGATGGGCATGAAGCGGTAGGTGTTGTCGGCCAGATCCTGGAAGTGGCGTGAATCGGTGGCGGCCAGCACCAAGCCAGGTGCCACCAGTGCGTCGGGGAACACTTCGCGGATGCTGCGTTCGATCACGCGGTACGCATCGGACTGCGCTGATGACACCTTCGAGGGTTCAAAGGGCACCCCCAGCAACTGCACGTCGATGCGGTCATCTGCAATAACCTGCTTGGCAAAAGCCAGCACCGAGGCCGATGTGTCACCCGGCAGAATACGGAAGTTGACCACCGCCTCGGCCCTACCCGGCAGCACGTTTTCCTTGATGCCGGCGTTCAACACCGTCAGCGCCGTGGTGGTGCGCAGCATCGCGTTGCTGGACGCACTCTTGCCCAGCATGTTTTCCACTACCGGCTTGAACAACCACAGGTTGGACATCGCTAGACGCTGGCCGAAGGGCAGTTCAGGCGCCACGGTGGCAAAGAGTTGAGCCGCTGCGCCCTGTATGCCGCCGGGCAGCGGTAGGTTGTCCAGCCGCGTCAGCGCCGCCGTCAGCATGCCAATGGCACTGTGGCCGGCGGCAGGTGGCATGGACGAATGGCCAGGTGGCGCCTGCGCCGTGAACTTCAGTGACACCGAACCCTTTTCGGCCAGGCCGATCAGCGCCAATGGCTGCTTGACACCGGGCAGGATGCCTTCGGTGACGGCCAGGCCTTCATCCAGCACAAAGGCCAGCTTCACGCCACGTTGTTTGAGCAGCTCCACGATGGGCACTGCTCCACGCTGGCCGCCCACCTCTTCATCGTGGCCGAACACCAGGTGGATGGTGCGGCGCGGTTTGAAGCCGGACTGCAGCAACTGCTCCACCGCCTGCAGCTGCGTCATGACGTTGCTTTTGTTGTCCAGCGCGCCGCGGCCCCAGACCATGCCGCCTTCCACCGCACCAGAAAACGGTGGCTGCTTCCACAGCGTCTCGGTGCCGGGAGCGATGGGCACGACGTCCTGGTGCGCCATCAACAGCACCGCGGGCGCTCTTGGGTCGGTGCCGGCCCAGGTGAAAAGCAAGCTGTGCGTGCCCACCACTTCACGCTGCAGCTGCGCGTGCACCAGCGGGTAGGTGGCGCGCAAGTGCGCGTGCAGGGTGTCGAACTCGGCCGCCACACCTGCGGGGTCGAGCAAACCGCTGACGGTCTTGGCGCGCACCGCCGTGGCCATCGCCTGCGTCAGTGCCGCCTTGTCAATCACCAGCGGTACCAGCGGGGCCACCACCACCTGGCGGGAACCCTGGCGCAGCGTGTTGGCCACCAGCACAACGGCCAGCAGCAACAGCAGCGCCAATGCAGCCAGCAGCAGTCGCTTGGTCATTGGGTGGTCAGTGGCCAGGGCTTAGCCAAGCTCAGCCCGAACGCTTGTGTGGTTGCACGCCGTTCAGGTAAAGCTCTTGCCTTCGGCCGCCAACTGGGTCAGCAGCGGCGCCGGCTGCCAGAAGCTGGCGTCGTCGTGCGGGTTGGCGGCAAAACGCTTCATCGTCTGCACGACATTGAACAAACCCTGCTGGTCGGCGTAACACATGGGCCCACCACGGTGCAGCGGGAAGCCATAACCCGTCAGGTACACCATGTCGATGTCGCTGGCCTTGCTGGCGATGCCTTCCTGCAGGATCTTCGCGCCTTCGTTGACCAGTGCATACACCAGCCGGTGCACGATTTCTTCGTCGCTGATCTTGCGCGGCTTGATGCCCAAGTCGGCACTGTGCTTGGCGATCATGTCTTCCACCAACTTCGAAGGTATGGCATCGCGCTTGCCGGCCTGGTAGTCGTACCAGCCCGCACCGGTTTTCTGGCCATAACGACCCAATTCACACAACAGGTCAGCGGTCTTGCTGTAGCGCATGTGCGGCTTTTCTTGATAGCGGCGTTTGCGGATGGCCCAGCCGATATCGTTACCGGCCAGGTCACCCATGCGGAACGGTCCCATGGCGAAGCCAAATTTTTCCACCGCGCGGTCCACCTGCGCTGGGGTGCAGCCTTCTTCCAGCAGAAAACCGGCCTGCCGGCTGTACTGCTCGATCATGCGGTTGCCGATGAAGCCGTCACACACGCCCGACACCACGCTGGTCTTGCGGATCTTCTTGCCCAGCGCCATCACGGTGGCCAGCACATCTTTGGCGGTTTCCTTGCCTCGCACCACTTCCAGCAGCTTCATCACGTTGGCGGGGCTGAAAAAATGCGTGCCGATTACGTCTTGTGGCCGCTTGGTGAATGCGGCGATGGCATCGACATCCAGCGTGCTGGTGTTGCTGGCCAGAATGGCGCCGGGTTTCATCACTTCGTCCAGGGTCTTGAACACTTTTTCCTTCACGCCCATTTCTTCGAACACGGCTTCAATCACCATATCGGCCTGCGCAATGTCGGTGTAGTTCAGCGTGGTGGTCAGCAGCGCCATGCGCGCGTCCAACTTGTCTTGCTTGAGCTTGCCCTTCTTCACCTGTGAGTCGTAGTTCTTACGGATGGTGGCCACACCACGGTCCAGCGCTTCCTGCTTCATTTCCAGCATCGTCACTGGTATGCCGGCGTTCAGAAAGTTCATGCTGATGCCGCCACCCATGGTGCCGGCGCCGATGACGGCCACCTTTTCGATCTTGCGCTGCGGCGTGGTGTCTGGCACGTCCGGTATTTTGCTGGCCGCGCGTTCGCCAAAAAACGCATGGCGCAGCGCCTTGCATTCGGGCGTCATCATCAGGCTGATGAACAGCTCACGCTCGTACACCATGCCGGCTTCGAAGCTGCGCTGCACGCTGGCCTCGACGGCGTCCACGCACTTGGCAGGCGCGGGGAAGTTTTTCGCCATGCCCTTGACCATGTTGCGCGCAAAAGCGAAGTAGGCGTCAGCGTTGGGGTGGGTGCATTTCATGTCACGCACCCGAAGGCGCGGCTCTCCAGCCTTGGCTCGAGCCAACGCACAGGCGGCTTGCACAAGATCTCCGGCTTCGATGGCATCGAACAGCTTCTGGCCGGGCAGTGCAGCCAGCAACTCGCTCTTCACCGGTTCGCCGCTAACGATCATGTTCAGCGCCGTTTCCACACCCAGCACACGTGGCAGACGTTGTGTGCCACCCGCACCCGGTACCAGACCAATCTTCACTTCGGGCAACGCCACTTGCGTGCCTGGCGCGGCGATTCGGTAGTGGCAGCCCAAAGCCAGTTCCAGGCCACCGCCCATGCACACACTGTGGATGGCGGCCACCACGGGCTTGGGGCAGTCTTCCAGCAGTTTGATCAGGCTCAGCAGGTTGGGTTCAGCCGTTGCCTTCGGGCTGCCGAATTCGCGAATGTCAGCGCCACCCGAAAACGCTTTGCCGGCACCTGTGACCACGATGCCCTTCACAGCCGCGTCGGCCACCGCACGGTCCACGCCTTGCGCCAGCGCCACACGGGTGTCAAAACCCAGGCCATTGACCGGTGGGTTGTCCAACGTGATGACGGCTACATCAGCATGCAAAGCGTAGGTGGCACCCATGCGGTTCTCCTGAGGGGCTAGAAAAGTGAACGGTCGTTCCATTCTAGAAGGAGCGGACCATCGAAATTTGTCTCGGCAGTGACAAGACGGCGGTGGAGCGTTTCAGCAGAAGAAGAACCGCCCGAGGGCGGCTGATGAGTACCGGAAGTTTCAGCTCAGCCTGCACAGCGCTGGCGCATCACTGTGGCCACGCCCTGCCCCTTGCAGGTTGTAGTCGGTGTAGGTGTCCGCCAGACAGGCGTTACACCTCCAGCCACTCCTTGCGCACGTAGGCATCAGCGCGCAATTGCGCCGGTGTACCGTCAAACACAATTTGCCCGTGCCCCATCACCAGGCAGCGGTCGGCCACCTCCAGCGCGATGGTCAGTTTCTGTTCCACCAGCAGCACGCTGATGCCGCGGCGTTTCAGTTCACGCAGGTAGCCAGCCACCAGCTCCACGATCTTCGGTGCGAGGCCTTCGGTGGGCTCGTCAATCATGATGAGTTCAGGGTCGCCCATCAGCGTGCGGCACAGCGTGAGCATCTGCTGTTCGCCACCTGACAAGACACCCGCTTCGGTGTGTTGGCGTTCCTTCAGGCGCGGGAACAGCTGATACATGTCGTCGAAAGCCCACCGTGGCTCTTTCGCACCACTCTTCTGCCCCAGCAGTAAGTTCTGGTGCACCGTCAACGTGGGGAAGATGTCGCGGTTTTCGGGCACGTAGCCTATGCCTGCATGCGCCATTTCAAAGGCCTTGCAGCCGCGCACTTCCTGGCCTTTGAACTGGACAGAACCTGCGCTGTCCACCAGGCCCATGATGGCCTTCACGGTGGTGCTGCGGCCTGAACCGTTGCGGCCCAGCAGCGCCACGATTTCATTGGCATGAACCTCAAAGTTCACCCCATGCAGCACATGGCTCTTGCCGTAGAAGGCATGCAGGTCGTTCAGTTTCAGCATGGTGGTGCTCAATGCCCAGCGGCCTGGGCCTGCGCTTCGGCCAGCACACTGCCCAGGTAAGCTTCTTTGACCTTGTCGTTGGCTCGCACTTTTTCGGGTGTGTCAAAAGCGATCACCTCGCCGTAAACCAGCACTGCAATCTTGTCGGCCAGACCAAACACCACGCCCATGTCGTGTTCAACGGTCAGCAGCGTTTTGCCGACGGTGATTTCGCGGATCAAATTGACGAAGCGCGCGGTTTCGCTGCGGCTCATGCCCGCCGTGGGTTCGTCCAGCAAGATGACACTGGCGCCGCCAGCGATGGTGAGGCCAATTTCCAGCGCCCGCTGTTCGGCGTA
>JANNMQ010000849.1:0-2948 GCA_031398045.1 Rubrivivax sp. | reverse complement strand
CGAACAGCAGATCCGCCCCTGGGAAGTGCTGGACCCGGGCGTGCTGGCACTGCTGGCGCGCATGCGGCGCGAGGACTTCGTGCCCACCGCGCTGCGTGCACTGGCTTTTGTGGACACCCAGGTGCCACTGCTGCAGGGCGCGACCGCTGCCCAAGCGCCGGGCGCTTGCATGCTGGAGCCCAAGGTGGAAGCCCGGCTGTTGCAAGAACTGCAGCTGCAGCACCATGAACGGGTGCTGGAAGTAGGCACCGGCTCGGGCTTCATGGCAGCCATGATGGCGCACCGCGCGCAACACGTTGTCAGCCTGGAATGCCGGCCCGAATTGGCCGCCCGGGCGCGGCAGAACCTGCGGCAGGCCGGTGTGGACAACGTCACCGTGCTGGACGTGACGGCAGCCGTCGGTGCCCAGGGTCTGAAAGGCGAAGCGCCATTTGACGCCATCGTGCTGTCGGGCTCGGTGGCTGAGGTGCCCGACGCGCTGCTGCAGCAGCTGAAGCCGGGCGGCCGCCTGGTGGCCATCGTGGGTGATGAACCGGTGATGCGGGCACGTTTGTACACACGCACGGCCGCTGCCTCGTTCAGCCAGGCCGACCTGTTTGACACCGCAGTGCCGCGGCTCGAAGGGTTTGTCGAGCCCTCACGCTTCAGCTTCTGAACACCCCTTTCTGAACACCTGATGCAAAGCCTGCAGCCGCATGAACTGCTCAGCTTCCTGCAGTCTGAGCCGCAGGCCCAGTTATTGGACGTGCGCGAGGCCTGGGAACTGCAACAGTGCCGCATCACGCTGAACGGCGCGCGCAACCTGGACATCCCCATGCATCTGGTACCGGTACGCTTGCACGACATCAGCCGCGAGCAGCCTGTCGTCTGTATCTGCCACCACGGCGCCCGCAGCGCGCAGGTCGTCGCATTCCTGGAGCGCCAGGGTTACACCCGGGCCTATAACCTCAGCGGCGGCATTGATGCCTGGTCCACGCAAGTGGACGCAGGCGTGCCACGCTATTGACGAGCCGGCGCCTGTTGCACCCGCCTGTTGCACCCACCTGTTGCACCCGCCTGTTGCACCTCTCTGCGCCGACTGCCTCGCCCCCCTTCCACGCCTTTATTTCGTTCACCGCATCTTCATTTTCTGTCTGGGACACCGCATGCGATCCACCATCCACCCCCGCCAACCCCGCACGGCCGCCATCCACCACGGCCGCCGCAAGCCGGGGGCGCTGGCCACCTGGGCCGCCGTGTTTGTCGCCACCTTGCCAGGTCTGGCTGGTGCACAAAGTCTGGTTGAACTGTATGAAGCCGCACGCGGCTTTGACGGCATCTACCTGGCCGCACGTGCCAACGCCGATTCGGTGCAGTACCGGGTGGCGCAGACCGAAGCGCTGGCGCGCCCCAGCGCGGTCATGAAAGTGGACGCCGGCAGCACGGTGACCGACTTGCCCACCACGAGCATCAAGTACAACAACAACGTGCGCGGTGAAGTGTCGGGCAAGTACCCGCTGTTCAACCGCGCCAACACCGTCACCATCGAACAAGCCCGCAAGAGCCTGACGCTGGCCCAGGCCGACCTGGACGCGGCCGAACAAGACCTTGTCGTGCGCGTAGCCCAGGCCTACTTCGACGTGCTGGCGGCACTTGACGCACTGGCCACCACCCGCGCCAGCAAAGCCGCCATTACCGAGCAGCTGGCCTCGGCCAAGCGCAATTTTGAAGTCGGCACGGCCACCATCACCGACACGCGTGAAGCGCAGGCCCGGTTTGACCTGGCCACCGCGCAGGAGCTGGCCGCCGACAACGATCTGCGCACCAAGCGCATCGCGCTAGACACCTTGGTCGGCCGAGCCGGTGTGGTTCCCAAGCCCCTGCTGACGCCCGTGCGGCTGCCGCCGGTAGCCCCAGCCAACGCCGAAGAATGGGTCACCGAAGCCGACCAGCGCCACCCCACTGTGCGCCGCGCGCGGGTGGCAAAGGACGTGGCGCAACTGGAGACCGCGAAAGCGCGCGCGGGCAAGCTGCCTACGGTGGATGCCGTATCCAGTGTGGCCAGCGCCGAACAGCGGGGCAGCTTTGCCACTTTGCAGCGCACCACCGGCAACACGCTGAACGCAAGCGTGGGCGTGCAGATGAATTGGCAGCTGTATACCGGCGGTGCAGTCGACAACAAAATCTCCGAGTCGGTGGCGCTGGAAGAAAAAGCGCGCAACGACCTGGAGGCCGCACGACGTGGTGTCGGCCAGGGTGCCCGCGTGGCTTATTTCGGTCTGCAGTCGGGTCTGGCGCAGGTGCAGGCGCTGGAAGCCGCTGAATCATCCAGCAAGCTGGCGCTGGAAGCCACGCAGCTGGGTTACCGGGTGGGTGTGCGTGTGAACTTGGACGTTCTGAACGCGCAGACACAGCTGTTCACCACCCAGCGCGACCTGGCCAAAGCGCGTTATGAAGTGCTGCTGGGCAGCCTGCGGCTGCGCCAAGCCTCCGGGCAACTGGGTGCCACCGACCTGCAAATGGTCAACACCATGCTGGCCCGGTAGGCCGCGTTCGGGCCGCAGCGGCTGACGGCACACCTTGGGGCTGCAGACGCAGCCCCTTTTTCTTTACACAGCAGCCACACAAGCCCGACTCCAGGAACGGCAAACTTGACGGCTATGGACCAGACCGCAACTCCCTCGCAGGCGCTGGCCTGCGCCATTGCCGCCCACCGCTTTGGACTGGGCCAAGCGCGTTGTGCCGATGTGGGCAACGACCCGCGCGGCTGGCTGCTGGCGCAGCTGACAGCGGCCCCACCGCCCCGCGGCAACGGCTTGGTGACGGGCGCTGACGGTGTGCGCCACTACGCCGAATTTGTGCGCCGGCAACAGCAGCAGCGGGCTGCCGGACCAGCTGTCACACCAGCTGTCGCGCCGGTGGCAGCGGCGATGGAGGGCATGGCAGCTGGCGCCGTCATGACCAACCCT
>JANNMQ010000841.1:0-4669 GCA_031398045.1 Rubrivivax sp. | reverse complement strand
GATGACGGGCGGCTCGTCCAGCATCAAAGACCTGTGGCTGCCGATGCGGCAAGCCGGTGCCAGCGCGCGCAGCCTGTTGGTGGCGGCGGCAGCGCAGGCCTGGGGCGTGCCGGCCAGCGAAATCACGGTCAGCCAGGGGGTCATCGCACATGCCAGTGGCAAACAGGCCCAGCTGGGTGAAATGGCCGCCGCAGCCGGCCGCTTGCCACTGCCGGGCAACGTGGTGCTTAAACAGCCCTCGCAGTTCAAGCTGATCGGCCAACCGCTGCCGCGGCTGGAGGCTGCAGCTAAGTCCAGCGGCCAGGCCACCTTCGGCATTGACACCGTGTTGCCCGGCATGCTTTACGCCAGCGTGCTGATGTGCCCCACGCTCGGCGGCAAGGTGGCGGCCTTCGACGGTGCCGCCGCCGCCCAGCGGCCCGGCGTCAAGAAAGTGTTGCAAGTGGCCGGCTACCACGGTGGCACCGCTGGTGTGGCGGTGGTGGCCGACCGCCCCTGGCGCGCAATGCAGGCACTGCAAGCGGTGGCGGTGACCTGGGACGAAGCCGTGCCCGCCGCTGCATTCAACAGCAGCGAAGCGCTGGTGCGGCTGGCGCAAACTTTGGATACAGAAGCCGGTTTTGCTTACTACAAAACTGGCGACGCCGAAGCGGCGCTGCAGACGGCGGCCACAACCGTGACTGCCGAATACCGCGCGCCCTGGCTGGCCCATGCGGCGCTGGAACCCATGAACTGCACGGTGCAGTTCAAGGACGGCCGCGCCCGTGTGTGGGCACCGACGCAGGTGCCCGGCCTGGCGCGCCGCGCAGCCGCGCTGGCGCTGGGCATCGACGAAAGCCAGGTGGACGTGCAGGTGCAGCTGCTGGGCGGTGGCTTTGGCCGCCGCCTGGACGTGGACTTTGTGGGCCAGGCAGCCGCCATTGCTGGCGCGGTGGCCGCAGAAACCGGCGGCGCGCCCGTGCAGACGCTGTGGAGCCGCGAACAAGACACACAACACGACTTCTACCGCCCGGCGGCCGTGTCGCGCTTCAAGGCCGGGCTGTCGGCCAGCGGTGAACTGCTGGCCTGGGACAACCGAAGCGCCGGGCAGTCCATCGTGCACCAGGTGCTGGGCCGGTTGTTTGGACTGCCCGCTGCCGGGCCCGACAAGACGACCGCCGAAGGTGCCTACGACCAGCCCTACGAATGGCCCCATGCGCGCATCGGCCACACCGTGGTGGACTTGCCCATGCCGGTGGGCTTCTGGCGCGCGGTGGGGCATTCGCACCAGGCCTTTTTCAAGGAAAGCTTTATCGACGAATGTGCCCATGCGGCCGGCCAAGACGCGGTGGCTTTTCGTCTGGCGCTGCTGAAAAACCACCCGCGCCAGGCCGCGGTGCTGCAGCGGGTGGCACAGCTCAGCGGCTGGGGCCCCACACCGGCCGCAGCCGCCGACGGCGCAACCGTGGCGCGTGGCGTGGCGCTGCACCAAAGCTTTGGCAGCACGGTGGCGCAGGTGGCCGAGGTGTCGATGAACCCCGACCCAGCGGCGGCCCAGCCTATCCGTGTGCACCGCGTGTTTTGTGTCATCGACTGCGGTGTGCCCGTCAACCCCAACCTGATACGCCAGCAGATGGACAGCGGCATCGTATTCGGCCTCACGGCTGCACTGTGGGGCGACATCACGGTGGACCAGGGCCGTGTGCAGCAGAGCAACTTTCACCAGATGGGCATGCTGCGCATGGCCGACTGCCCAGCCGTCGTGACCGCCATCATGCCCAGCGCCGAACATCCTGAAGGGGTGGGTGAACCCGGTACGCCTCCGGTGGCACCCGCGGTGGCCAATGCCTGGTTTGCACTGACCGGGCAGCGGCTGCGCAGCCTGCCGCTCAAAGGCCAGCCGCTGACGGGTCAATCGAAGAAGGCCTGAAACGCTGCCGGGTCACAGCCGCTAAAAGCCGTGGCGGGCGCGGCTTTATGCCAGCCGGTCGGCCAGTATGCGTTGCTGCTCTGCAGTGCGTTGGCTGATCAGCTGCAGCAGCCGGTCGCTGTCCATCAGGTGCACGTTGCGCGCCGCGGCCAGCTGCCGCCCGGCTTCGTTTACATCGCCGGTGGTGGCCAGCTGCCCACGCGACAGGCCGCGCTCTGTCACCAGTTCAGCCAGGGCAACAATTTCTTCGATGGCCAGTGGGCTGCCTGGTGTGTGCACACAGCTCACCACGCTGGCCGGCATGCCCGGGCGGTGGCGCGAAAACAGCCACAGCACCACCACACCCCGCATCGTCTGGCCGGCCTGCAGCTGGGTCGCAAAACCGGCTTGTTGATACAACTTTTCAACCAGAGCCGCAAAGCGCCAATGGTCGGCGCTGTGCAGGGCCTGACGGCTCCAGACATAGGGAGCCACGGTCGGCAGGTCGGCAGGGTAAGCTGAAGCTGCGGCCGACCTGGCACCGGCACCATTTGCAACGGCGGAACTTGCAGCACCAGCACCCACACCAGCACCAGCACCAGCCGCAGAAAGTGCAGCGCCCGCCGCCGCGCGGCCCGCCCCATCGGCGGTGTCCAGCTTGGCCATCACGTCGTCCATCAGCTTGCCCAGGAAGGCCCCGCTGCCGGTTGCCGACACATCCTCGGCCTGGCGCGGCGGGTTGGGCCAGGCCAGTTCACGCGGCGGCGGTGTGGGCACTTCGCGCGCCGCCAGCATGCGGTCTTGGCCTTCGTAACCCACAAACTCTTCGATCACGGTGTCGGGACCGGGGTCTGTACGGCCCAGGGAGGTTGGCTGATCTTCGGGCTCGGGTTCGGGTTCAAACTTGGGTTCGACCACAGCTTCGACCACAGCTTCGACCACAGTTTCAACCACCGGTTCGGGGCGGCTGGGCTGGGCGGCGGGTGCTGCCACTGCGGACGCCTGCACGGGGGGCACCGCGGTGGCCTGCGGCACGTCCCATTTGCGGGCGGGCTGGGGCTGCGCCAAGGGCGTCTCGGGCACCGCTGCGCCAAAACCTGAAACCTGGTGACGCCGCCCCCTAAACAGGCGCAAGCGCCGGGCGCGGCGGCCGGGGAACCGGTTTGCATGGTGGTCCCAAGTACCCTCGGCAGTGATGGTGTAGGACGCCATCCAGTCCAGGCCCTTCAGCAACAGGCCCAGGATGAACAGGGGCCAACCGATGAGCATCAATCCGTCGCTGGCCGCTTCCAGCTTGGTGGCCTTGGACGCCAACGCCGTGGCAATCAGCGCCACGCCCGTGGCCAGCAGCACGTAGGCCGCTATGCGCAGGGAGTGCGGCCGCGCGCTGGTGCGCCGGCCTGGTTGCTTTGCCACGGGCTGACTCTGGGTTCTAGACTGCCAGGAATGATAGAGGGGCACCGGCTGTCAGCCAGTGACGCAATGCACCCTCAACCCGGTGGCGGCGAGCCCGCAAGTGAAAGCAGATGTCATAGTGCACAGGCGGGTGCACTGCAGCGAAAGGCCGGATTGGGCGGCCCCGTACACACCCCACCGTCGTTGCCTACCGATGACATCCACTCACCAAGCCTGACAGCGTTGACAATCGCCGGCTGACCAACGCCTACCTGGCGCACCGACATGAACCCCACGCCGCCCGCTTCTGCCGAACCACCCACCCCCTCTGACACCCACAGCGCGCCCGCCGAGGCCACGCCCACACACTCGGGTGCCGCAACGGCCCCTGGTGAAACCAGCACGCCGGCGAACGCCGAGGTCAAAGTTTTTGCTGATGGTGTGCTGACAACTGAAGCTGGTGATGCGGCCGAAGTGCCGACTGATGAATCGGATGCTGTGCGCGTGGATGCACCAACTGAAGCCCCAACTGAAGCCCCAGCTGATAACCCAGCTGATGCCCCAGCTGATGCGGCCGCGCCCAGCGAAGCAGCTGCTTCCAGCGGTACCGAAGCCACACCACCCACAGCGCCCAAGGTGCCTGACCTGTCGCCTGCGGCTTGTGCAGCCGCACTGGCCCAGCACTTTCCAGCCTTGTTTGGTGCTGGCGTGCTGCTGCCTGTGAAGCTGCGCATCCAGGCCGACATCCAGCAGCGCGCACCCGGCGTGTTCAGCCGCAAGGTGCTGTCGCTGTTCCTGCACCGCCACACCACCAGCAGCGCCTACATCCGCGCCTTGCTGGCATCGCAGACCCGGTTTGATCTGGATGGTCAACCGGCTGGCGACATCAGCGAAGAACACCGTGCCGCTGCCGTTACCGAGATGGACCGCCGCAAGGCCATCGTGCTGGAAAGGCGGGCCGCTGAGCGCCAGCATCAACGTGCCCAACAGCCCCCGCGAGCGCCGCAGCAGGCCAGCGCGCAGGGTGAAGCGGCAGCGCAGGGAGCCGACGCCCAACAGGCCCCAGCGCCCGCACAAGCTGCGGGGCACGCGCCTGAACATTCGCCTCGCCCGCCCAGGCCCGCCGGTGCGCGCCCGCCGCGACCACAAGACAACCAGCGGCGAGGAGCAAGCCGACCGGACCGACCGCCCCGCGACACCCGCGCCGACAGCGCGGGCTCTGGCACACGCGCCGACAGCGCGGGCTCTGGCGTACCCGCCAACAGCGCAGGCTCTGGCGCACCCACCCCAGCGGGCGCCACCACACGCCCCAACCCCCGCGGCCCGGGCCCTGCGCGGGCCGAAAACCGCGGCCCCCGTGCTGATGCGGCCAACGTCGGTAACGAG
>JANNMQ010000956.1:0-3494 GCA_031398045.1 Rubrivivax sp. | reverse complement strand
TCCAGCGCCAAAGGGTCGCTGATGCGCAGGCCGCGCACATCCACTATCGGGTGGCCGTTGTCGGTCAAAACAGCCGCGCGCAGTGCCGCCACGCCACCCAGCGCGGCAAAGCGGCGCGACACCTGGGGCACGGCCATCGCAATCACTTCCACCGGCAGTGCAAAGTGGCCCAGCACGGCGACCCGTTTGGATTCGTCGGCAATGCACACAAACTGCTGTGCCAGATCGGCCACGATCTTCTCGCGTGTCAACGCGGCGCCACCGCCCTTGATCATGCAGCCCTGGCCGTCAATCTCGTCAGCACCGTCCACGTACACCGGCAAGGACTGCACCTGACCGGCGTCCACCACCGTGATGCCATGGCGCTGCAAGCGCTGGGTGCTGGCGTCGGAGCTCGACACAGCGCCCGCGATGCGGTCCTTCATGGTGGCCAGCGCGTCGATGAAATGGTTCACGGTAGACCCCGTGCCCACGCCCACCCAGGTGCCCGGCAGCACAAAATCCAGAGCCGCACGCCCGACCAAGGCCTTCAATTCGTCTTGTGTCATGACCCCATTATCGGGCGCTGGCCGACGGGCCAGAGTGAGCCCGGGTGCACCAGGATGGGCCAGAACGCAGTGCGCGCCCTGAGACAATCCGTCCATGTCCCTGTTGCCCTACTCTTTCACCCGCCCCTTCCTGTTTGGCCTGGACCCTGAGGCCGCGCACGACCTGACCATGGCCAGCCTGCAGCGCCTGCAGAACACGCCCGCCCAGTGCCTGTGGCAGCAGACCCGGGTGCAAGACCCGGTGCAGTTGCTGGGCTTGCGCTGGCCCAACCGGGTGGGACTGGCCGCCGGACTGGACAAAAACGGCCAGTGCATCGACGGCCTGGGCGCGATGGGTTTTGGATTTATCGAGGTCGGCACCGTCACGCCACGGGCACAGCCGGGCAATGCCAAGCCACGCATGTTCAGGCTGCCGCAGGCGCGGGCCTTGATCAACCGGCTGGGTTTCAACAACCAGGGCCTGGCAGCCTTTGTGGCCAACGTGCAGCGCGCACACAGTTTTCGCGCCCAGGGTGGTGTGCTGGGGCTGAATATCGGCAAAAACGCCAACACGCCCATTGAACGTGCGGTGGACGACTACCTGCTGGGCCTGGACGGTGTTTACGCCCACGCCGACTACGTCACCGTCAACATTTCCAGCCCCAACACGCAAAACTTGCGCACCTTGCAAAGTGACGCTGCACTGGACGCCCTGCTGGCGGCGTTACAAAGCCGCCGCCAGGCACTGGCGCAACAGCATGGCAAAAACGTGCCCATGCTGCTGAAAATTGCGCCTGACCTGGACGACACGCAGGTGGCGGTGATCGCCGCCACGCTGCTGAAAAACGACATCGACGGCGTCATTGCCACCAACACCACCGTGGCCCGAGACACGGTGCAGGGGCAGCCGCATGCGGCTGAAACCGGAGGCCTCAGCGGCGCGCCCGTGCTGCAGGCCAGCAACCGCGTTATCCGGCTGCTGCGCGCTGCGCTGGGCCCGGTCTATCCCATCGTGGGCGTGGGTGGTGTGATGAGCGGCGCTGATGCACGCAGCAAGATCGAAGCCGGCGCCGACCTGGTGCAGATTTACACCGGCCTGATCTACCAGGGCCCGGCGCTGGTGACGGAAACGGCACGCGCGTTGGCCGCCATGCGGGGCACACCAGCCAGCACACGCACAGCGCCGCGCACAACCGGCTGACGCAACCCGGCTGTGTTCAGCGCACCAATCGGTGCAGTGACATCGGTCACTTCGGTCACTGCGGTCACTGCGGTCACTGCGGTCACTTCGGTCATTGCGGTTACGTCAGTCGCCCCTGACTGCCCCTTCCCGGCGCGGGTCGGCGCCACCCAGCCAGCCGCCGGCTGTGCGCTGTATGGCTTGCAGGCCGCTGGTCAGGTCCATCTCGCTGACAGCGTGCCCGCGGTCGCGCAGGGCCTGCACCGTGGCCTGATCGAAGCGGCCCTTTTCCAGCACCGTGGGCCCATTGAAACTGCCAAAATTGGGCCCGGCGATGGCCTGCTGAACATCCAGACCGCCTTGCAGGGTGGCGAGCAGGGTTTTGGCCGTGAAGTGGATGATGGCCGGGCCACCGGGTGAGCCCAGCGTCATCAACAGTTGGCCGTTATGCAGGTCAAATACCAACGTGGGGCTCATGCTGCTGCGCGGTCGTTTGCCGGGCTGTATGCGGTTGGCCACGGGTCGGCCTTGTGCGTCGGCAGGCAGCGCTGAAAAATCCGTCATCTGGTTGTTCAGCAGATAACCACCCGGCAGGCCGGTGCCGCCATTGGCCATCAAGCGGGCACCAAACACCGCTTCGATGGTGGTGGTCAGGGCCACCGCGCGGCCCTGTGCGTCCACCACGCTGATATGGCTGGTGCCGTGTTCGGGCTGTTCAGGCATTGGCGCAAAAGCCAGGCTGGCACCCGCAGGCTGGCCCGGTTGCGCCGTGTTCATGCTGCTCGGGCCCACCAGCGCAGCGCGTTGGCGCAGGTAGCCGGGCTGCAACAGGCTGTCCCAGCGACCGGCGGGGGCAGGCACAAAAGCAGGGTCGGCCACGTACTGGGCACGGTCGGCGTAGGCCAGGCGGGCTGCTTCGGTGTACAGGTGCAGCCAGTCAGCGCTGGGTACACCGCTGTGCAAGGCTGGCGCGGGGGTGGGCAAGTGCTCCAGCAGGCCCAGTATCTGCATAACGGCCAGATGGCCCGACGAAGGCGGCGGAAAGCCGCACACCCGGTAGCGCTGTTGCCACACGGTGCACAGCGCTTCGCGCTGCAGGGGAGTGTAAGCGGCCAGGTCGGCCAGCGTCAAGTCGCCGGCCACGGCATGTGCACGCACACGGCCCACCAGGTCGGCCGCGATGGGGCCGCTGTGCAGGGCTTCAGCGCCCTGCTGGGCCAGGTTGCGAAACACCGAGGCCAGAGCCGGGTTGCGCAAGCGGTATCCGACGGCATGCGCCTGCCCATCGGCGGCGTAGAAATAGGCCCGCGCCAGTGGGTCTGCGCGCAGGGCGGTTTCAGCTTGCAGCAGCGTGTGCAGGCGGTGGCTGACTTCAAAGCCACTTTCAGCCAGCGTGATGGCGGGTTCGAACAGCCGCGCCCAGGGCAGCTGGCCGTGGTGCCGGTGCGCCGCTTGCAACATGCGCACGGCACCCGGCACAGCCACCGCACGGCCGCCCAGCATGGCCTGCGCGAAAGGCAGCGGGCGGTTGTCGGCGCCTAAGAACAGCCGCTCGTGGGCTGCAGCAGGTGCGGTTTCGCGGCCGTCCCAGGCTTGCACCTGTGCGCCATGGGCATGCATCAAAAAGGCGCCGCCACCGATGCCGCTGGACTGCGGCTCCACCAGCGTCAACACCATCTGCACCGCGACGGCGGCGTCGATCGCCGCGCCGCCGGCCTTCAGTACCTGGTAGCCGGCATCGGTGGCGATCGGATTCGCGGCGGCGACGGCGAACCTGTTGAAGGCCC
>JANNMQ010000950.1:0-2068 GCA_031398045.1 Rubrivivax sp. | reverse complement strand
GCACTTCGCGCGCATAGTTTTCATCGGGCACACGGCCGGTGTTGGTGTCAGCCTTCTGGTTGCCGCGCATGTTCAGGTACACGCCCATGCCAGGCGACAGCGTCACCGCCAGCAGCAGGTCGCGGTAGGTTCCGAAGGCGTGGGTTTCCAGCACATCGGCATAGGCCGCAGCGATGAAGCCGCGCCAGGCCACCGGCAGGCCGGCCATCGAAACCACGAAGATTTCAGACAGTGCCAGCACCACACGCTGGCGCAGCACGTCGGGCGAACCGATGAGCTTGCGCCACAACGTGTTGTCGGTGCCGGCAAAGCCGTTGATGTTGGCTTCGCTGCCATAACCCTTGGCCAGCATCCAGTCGTAGTGGCTTTGTGTGCGCGGGGCGGCGAATTGCTCGTCCAGCCAGCCGCTGAGGCCCAGCGCCTTGACGCGGTCTATCTGTGCGTCGGTGGCGCCAAACCCGGCCTGGCCGAGAAAGCGCGACGCTTCGGCTGCGGTGATGTTGCTGGCCGCAGGTGGCGGCGCGACAGCGTCGCTGCCACCACCACCACCAGCACCACCATCACCACCACCACAGGCTGCCAACAAGGCGACGGCCGCAGCTGGCGCCAGGGCGGTGTGCGGGTCAAGGGGGTTGCTCATCGTGCGCGCGCAGCAGCCGTGGTGGCGAAGTGCACATGGTGTAGCAAGGCATTACCCCGTGGAGTCAAGTTTTGCAAAGTTTGCGCAAAACAAGCCCGGCCCGCCCACACCCCGGGACCAACCAGGGAGCGGTAGCAAAAACACAGACCGTCAAGCTGAAGGCGGTGCCGGCACGTCCCAGCGCATGCGCACTTCACCGGCGGTGTTCACGCTTTCCAACTGCACACCAAAGCCCCACAGGCGCGCCACATGTTTCAGCACTTCTTGGCCCGTGTCGTGCAGCGGTCGGTTGTTGTGCTGGTAGTGGCGCAGCGTGAGGCTACGGTCGCCACGCAGGTTGACATTCCAGACCTGGATGTTGGGCTCCCGCGAGCCCAGGTCGTACTGGCGTGACAGGCTTTCGCGCACACGCTTGTAGCCACTGTCGTCATGGATGGCGCTGATTTCCATCTCGCTGTCGTCGGCGTCGTCATGGATGGCAAACAGGCGCAGGTCACGAATCAGTTTGGGGCTCAAGAACTGCCCGATGAAACTCTCGTCCTTGTAGTCGCGCATGGCTTCATGCAGCACCGGCAGCCACGGCTTGCCCGCGATGTTCGGAAACCATTCGCGGTCTTCGGCCGTGGGCGCGTCGCAGATGCGTTTGATGTCGGTGTACATCGCAAAACCCAACGCATAGGGGTTGATGCCGCTGTAGGCGCGGTGGCCCACCGGTGGCTGGTAGACCACGTTGGTGTGTGACGTGAGCCACTCGATCATCGTGCCGTCGCTCAGGAACCCATCGTCATACATGGTGTTCAAGATCTTGTGGTGCCAAAAGGTGGCCCAGCCTTCGTTCATCACCTGCGTCTGGCGCTGCGGGTAAAAGTACTGTGCCACCTTGCGCACGATGCGTACGATTTCGCGCTGCCAGGGTTCCAGCAGCGGCGCGTTTTTCTCGATGAAGTACAGCAGGTTTTCTTGCGGCTCTTCCGGGAAGCGCTTGGTGGCGGCCGCGGCCGCGTCTTTCTCGGCTTTGCGCGGCAGCGTGCGCCACAGTTCGTTCACCTGCTGTTGCGCGTAGGCCTCACGTTCGCGGCGTTCACTCAGTTCCTGCGCCAGCGTTTTGCGGCTCGGGCGGCGGTAGCGGTCGACACCGTGATTGGACAAGGCGTGGCAGCTGTCCAGGAAAGCTTCCACGGTGTCAAGGCCATGTTTTTCTTCGCAGGCCGACACGTAATTGCGTGCGTAGACCAAATAGTCAATGATGGACGCGGCATCGGTCCACATGCGGAACAGGTAGTTGCCCTTGAAAAAGCTGTTGTGGCCGTAAGCCGCGTGGGCGATGACCAGCGCCTGCATCGCCAGCGTGTTTTCCTCCATCAGGTAGCTGATGCAGGGGTTGCTGTTGATAACGATTTCATACGCCAGCCCCATGTGGCCGCGCTT
>JANNMQ010000946.1:0-2499 GCA_031398045.1 Rubrivivax sp. | reverse complement strand
CCTGCCCGGCCACATGCCCCAGCACCTGTGCTTCGGCATCGGCCTGCGGTTTCAGCTTCAACAGCGTGTCGCTGCGCCCAGGGTGCCAGGTGGCATCGGCGTGGTGCAGCATCAGGCCTTCGCCCTGCGCGGCCACGACCTGGTTCAGCCACGCCGTCAGTGACGCCGCAGTGGCCACGCGGCGCTGCGGCACCACGCCCCAGGCGGGACTCTTGTGGCGCTGGCCCCAGGCCGCCAGTAGCGCGGCGCGCTGCGCAAACGGGCCAGGCTCGAGCGGCATGTCAAAGGCCATGTAGCGCACGCCTGCCCAGGCCTGCTCGTCAGGTTTTGTGCGGCGCACGGTGCCCACCAGCGTTTCGAACCGAGCCCGGCCCAACCACAGTTCACCGTCCAGATGGGTGGCGGGCAGTTGCGACAAGAAGGCAGCCGGCGCGGCGATGGGCAGGCCGCTGCGAAACCACAGGCGCCGCCCATCCCACAAGGCGCGCACGCCATCCAGCTTTTCGCTGACCAGGTAGCCCTGAGGCTCGATGTGGGCTGCAGCTTCTTTGGCCAACATGGGCTGCCAGGGCATGGCGGAATGGTCCGCAAAGCGCTGCGCCCCGCTTGCGGCCTGCGCAAGCGACGGGCAGGACAACGATGACAGCGGCGCCAGCGCCCAGGCAGCGCAGGCGGCTGCAAAATGGCGACGGCTGGGTTGAAGCGAATCGGGGCTGCGAAACATGGGGCGGCTCCTGGCTGGGGTTGATAGGCCCAGTGTCTGGCCCCGCTGGGCTACGCACCATCACCCTGCAGCGGGGTGTTGCACCCCCCCAGAAGCATGCACCCGGGGCAGGCTTCAGTCAGCATCAACAGCCTCAACCAACCGCCCAGACCGCGAACCCCGCGCCTACACCCAGCGCCGCAGCGCCAGCACAGCGTTCAAGCCACCAAAGGCGAAGCTGTTGCTCAAGGCAGCCTGCACCGGGCGCTCTTGCGCCACGTTGGGCACCACGTTCAGGTCACAAGCCGGGTCGGCTTCAAGATAGTTGATGGTGGGCGGCACCACGCCTTCGCGCAGGGCACCCACCACCGCAACCAGTTCCAGTGCCCCGCCACCACCCAGCGCGTGGCCGTGCATGGACTTGGTGGACGACACCGCCAGCGCGTCGGCATGGGCGCCAAACACGGCCCTGATGGCGCGTGTTTCGGTGCTGTCGTTGGCCTGCGTACCGGTGCCATGGGCGTTGATGTAGCCCACGTCCTGCAGCGACAAGCCGGCTTGGTCCATCGCCAGCTGCATGGCGCGCGCGGCACCACTGGCGTTGGGCATCACGATGTCGGCAGCGTCTGCCGTCATGCCGGCACCGGCCAATTCGGCCAGGATGACGGCGCCTCGCGCCTGGGCGTGTTCCAGCGTTTCGAGCACAAAGACGCCCGCGCCTTCGCCCAGCACCAAACCCTTGCGGCCTTTGCTGAAAGGCCGGCAGGTGTCGTCAGCCATCACGCGCATGGCCTCCCAGGCCTTGATCGTGCCCACCGTGATGCAGGCTTCCACACCACCCGTCAGGGCCACATCGGCGGCGCCCGTCTGCAGCAGCATCAGCGCTTGGGCCATGGCGTGGTTGCTGGAGGCGCAGGCACTGGCGACGGCAAACACCGGCCCGCGCAAACCCATTTCCAGCGACACCTGCGAGGCCGGCGCATTGGGCATCACGCGCACGATGGCCATCGGGTGCACCCGCGGGTTGCGCTCGCCATACAGCCGGCGCGCCATCTGGTCCTGGGTGCTGGCGCCACCGATGCCGGTGCCGATGATGACCGCGGTGCGGTTGGCCAGTGCTTCGTCAAACGTCAACCCCGCCTGCGTCACCGCCTGCCGTGCCGCCACCAAGGCGTACTGCGACACCGGGTCCAGCAGCACCAGGCGCTTTTCGTCGAAGTAGGCGCTGGGCTCGTAACCCTTGAGCTGCGCAGCCACGGGCGTGCGCAGGTCGTGTTCACCCAAACCAGTGAGCGCCGTTATGCCCGAACGGCCTTCGCGCAGCGCGGCCCAGGTCTCGTCGGCGGTTAAGCCCAGCGGGCTGACGCAACCCATGCCTGTGATGACAACCCGTTTCATGCGCGCTGTCCCTGCCGTGATGCAGCCCTTGTGGACACGCCCGTGGCTCAGGCGGCGGTGGTCTTGGCGGCCAGCAACTGGTCAACACCTTCCACCAGGTCGCGCACGGTGCCCGCCGAATACTGGTCTTCGCGGTCTGGCACCGAGACATCAAACCGGTCTTCGATCTCGAACAGCACCTGCACCGCATCCAGCGAATGCACGTCCAGGTCTTTCAGTGTCGACTCGGGTGTGATCTTGCTGCGGTCGATCGAGCAGGTCTTGGCGATGATGTCGTAAATGATCTCTTGCGTGCTGCTCATAGGCTGATGGCTGCTGGGGGTCTGTGCGCCAGCCCTCCCCCCCCGGTGGTACTGGCATTCACAAAACCTGCATTATCCCGCTGCCGGCGCCCCACC
>JANNMQ010000835.1:0-2549 GCA_031398045.1 Rubrivivax sp. | reverse complement strand
CTGGTCAAGCACGTTTTGATTCGGCACCACCAGCCGCCCATTCGCGGCGTCCACATTGAAGACCGCGCCAGGACCTGCCGCGCGAGCCGCAGCCCTTTGCCGAAGAAGTGAACTTCATCCTCGGCGAAGCCGGCCGCTACCTGGCGCGCGCGCCCCGGCGGCAGGACGTGCGTTCGGTGTGGGTGGGCATGCGCCCGCTGGTCAAACCTTCAGACGAAGAAGCTGGCAACACCAAGGCGCTGTCGCGCGAACACACGGTGCTGGTGGGCAAGTCGGGCCTGGTGACGGTGACCGGCGGCAAGTGGACCACCTACCGCGCGATGGCCGAAGACGTGCTTGCGCAGTGCATGGCAGCCGGCCTGCTGCCACAGCGCGCGGGCGGTGTCACCACACGTCTGCCGCTGCTGGGCGCCGCGCCCGGGCGCCCGCTGGCTGAACCGCCAGGCGAACACCTGTACGGCAGCGAAGCCGCCTTGTTGCGCAGCCTGCCCGGCGCGCAAAACTGGTTGTGGCGCGACGCCGAAAGTGGCCAAGGTGCTTTGAGCGAAGCGATGGTGCGGTTTGCAGCGCGTTATGAGATGGCACGCACCGTGGAAGACGTGCTGGCGCGGCGCAGCCGGCTGCTGTTTTTGGACGCGGCCGAAGCGGCGCGGCAGGCGGATGCGGTGGCGGCCATCCTGCGCGAAGAACTGGGCACGTCGCCCACGACGCCGGCCGGCCTGGTGGCCGGCGATCTAGCCAACGTCATGCCCGACGTCACGGCGTTCAAGGCACTGGCCGCGCAGTATGGTCAGCTGCCTTGACAGCGCGCGCCCAAGACCCTCCACCTCATCACCCAATCACGCCCTGCCGCCATGGTCCCCGCATCACCCACCCCCTTGTTGAACCGCCGCCGTTTCAGCACCACTCTGTGCCTGGCCACAGGCCTGGCTGCAGCAGGCTGCGCAAACCACCGCACCACCATGACACCCGAACTTCGCACTTCGTTTGCGCCCAGCGGCACGCTGCGCGCCAGCATCAACCTGGGCAATCCCATCCTGGCCAACAAAAACGCCACCACGGGCGAGGTTTTTGGCGTCTCAGTCGACCTGGCGCGTGCGCTGGCTGCCGAACTGGGGGTGCCGGTTGAACTGGTGGTCTTCACCACCGCCGCGAACTCGGTGGACGCGGTGAAGGCGGGCCAGGCCGACATCGGTTTTTTTGCCGTCGACCCGCTGCGCAGCGACGGTGTGCGCTTCAGCGCGCCTTATGTGCAGATCGAAGGTGCCTACCTGGTGCGGCAAAACTCCAGGCTGCAAGACAACGCCGAAGTGGACCGCGCCGGCACCACCGTGATGGTGGGCAAAGGCAGCGCCTACGACCTGTACCTGACACGACAGATCAAGGCCGCCACGCTGTTGCGCGCACCGTCATCCCCTGCCGTGGTGGACACCTTTTTGGCGCAGAACGCTGACGTGGCCGCCGGCGTGAAGCAGCAACTGCAGGCCGACGCCGCGCGGCTGCCCGGCCTGCGGCTGCTGCCGGGGCGCTTCATGGTCATCGAACAGGCCATGGGCGTGCAGGCCAACCGGGGCGAAGCGGCGCAGCGGGCACTGCATGCTTTTGTTGAACGCGCCAAGTCCACCGGCTTTGTGGCCGATGCGCTGAAGAAGCACGGCATTCAGGGCGCGCTGGTTGCGCCCGGGGCGCCCGGGGCGCCCGCTGCACCCTGACACTACAACGTTAGCTGGTGCAAAAACAGCACAGCTTGTTGCCATCCAGGTCACGAAAGTAGGCGCCGTAGAAGCCCGGCGAACGCTCGCCAGGGGCGCCTTCGTCCAGCGAGCCCAGTGCCAGCGCCTTGGCGTGCAGCGCACCCACCTTGTCGCGGCTGTCCATGGCCAGGGCCACCATGGTGCCGTTGCCCCATGTCGCGGGCCGGCCGTCAAATGGTTTCATCAAACCAAAAGCGGGCTTGTCCCAGCCCGTACCCCAGGCCAGCCCACGGTCGCCAAATTCCATCAGGCGTTTGATGCCGATGCTGGCGAACAGTTCATCGTAGTAGGCGGTGGCGCGGGGCAGGTTGTTGGTGCCCAGCGTGGTGTATCCGATCATGGTGCTTGCTCCTGAAAAGTGGGTTGCAAACGATCAGTGTGCCGCAGCGCAGGCATCAAGGCACCCGTGGCAACACCAACATCGCTGCTGCCAGCAGCGGGGTTGCGCAGCGGCGTCAAGCCGCCTGCAATGCCGCTTTCAACACTCCCGCCAGCGCCGTTATGCCGGTTTCAATCTGCGCCGGCGGCACGGTGACAAAACTCAAGCGCAAGGTGTTGGCATGGCCAACATCGGCGAAGAATGGCGCGCCGGGCACATAGGCCATGCCGGCTTCCACGGCCTGGGGCAGCAAGGCCGTGGAATCCAGTTGGGTGGGTAGCTGCAGCCAGAAAAACATGCCACCTGCGGGGGTCTGCCAGTGCACGCGGCTGCCGTCTGCGCCCTGCAGCGGCTGCAGGTGGCGCAGCAAGGCGGCCTGCATGGCGTCGCGCTGCGCTTTGTAGCGTGCGCGGATG
>JANNMQ010000834.1:0-4705 GCA_031398045.1 Rubrivivax sp. | reverse complement strand
CAACGCCAGCGTGGCCAACACGGGCGCCACAGCGGTCACGATCTATGTGCGTGTGAACCGTTCCAGTGGCGGCACGGGCAACACCAACGGGCGCTACACCTTGCGACTGGAGCAGTAGTGGCAGCTGCGGGTGCCGTTGCGGTAGCCGGTGCGGTTGCAGCCGCGCCGGCAATCGCGAACAAAGCGGCCGACAGCACCGCAAAAACCGCTTGCTTCCCTGCCTGGTCAGTCCTATCCTTGCGTTGCCTGTTTAGCAGGTAAAAACCGACGGCGCAGTCACTGCGCGTCAGGGGCCCCGGACAATTCAGCTCCGTAGCCCCACTGGCGGTTGAACCCGCCCGCCCCTCCGCCCGCAAGGAACGGAGGGGTTCGTTTTTTTGCGCGGGCTGCGTTAGCGACAGGGCTCATGCTCGCAAGGTGGGTGCCCGTCCTACAAACACCTTTCGCGGTGGACTGCAGAATGCTGGCATGTTGTTCACCGGCCGGGCGCCCGCTGCCCAATTCCTGCAGTTCGCAATGGCCCTGTCGCTGCTGGCCGGCACAGGGGCCGCAGCGGCAGCACCGGCGCCTGAAGTGCCCATGGCAGAGGCGGCGCGCGAAAACGCCCGCTCTTTTGCCGAATGGCTGGCGCGCCATGTTGACGGCTGGTTTGGTGACCGCCCCTTTGAAGAGGGTGGTTCGGTGACGGAGGGCAGGCTGACCGTTAGCGTTTTCCACCGCAGCGACCAGGACCCGGATGTTGATGTGCGTTTCGACGCCCGCTTCAAGCTGCCCAACGTGGAGCGCCGCGCCTACCTGTTTGTGGGGCGTGATGACCAGCGCGAAGCGGCCAGGGACGCACCGCAGACGCGTTCGCGCCTGCAGCAGTTGCAACAGGCGCGTTCTGAAAACAGTTCGGTGTTGGCGGGCCTTGGATTTTCGTTGCTCGATGAGGTCGACTTCAGGGTCGGCCTGGGTTCCCGGCTGAAGCCCTATGTGCGGGCGCGTTACAGCAAAACCTGGGAGCTGTCGCCGGTGCAGGCCGTGAACTTCCGCGAAACCGTGTTCTGGACACCCGATGACCGCCTGGGGTCGACGACGGTGGGCAGCTATCGGCTGCTGTGGTCGCCCCAGGTGACACTGCAGTGGGTGAATGCGGTCACCGTGACGCAGGCGGCCAAGGGTTATGAATGGTCCAGCAGTCTGGGCGCCGAGCGCAGCTTCGGGCAGCAGCGGGTGCTGGGTCTGGAACTGCTGCTGAACGGGCGCCAGCTGCCCGGCTCGCGTGACCCGTCAGACCGTGGTGTGCTGGTGCGCTGGGAGCAACCGGTTTACAAAAACTGGTTGCTCGGCGAAGTGGTGGCGGGCCATTTTTGGCCGCAGTCGGAAACCGAAACCCGCCGCGGCCAGGCGTGGGCCGTGGGGGTGGGCTTGAAGATGCTTTTCTGAAGGCGTTGACCACAGCCGTTGCGTGAGAGCTGGCATGAGGTCAACCCAGGTTTCAGCCGCGCAGCATCATTTGCACCGCCTTCTCGGCAATCATCATCGTCGGTGCGTTGGTGTTGCCTGAAACGATGCGCGGCATGATGGAAGCATCCACCACGCGCAGGCCTTCAATGCCGTGCACACGCAGCTGTGCGTCCACCACGTCGTCAGGCCCAGAGCCCATGCGGCAGCTGCCCACCGGGTGGTAGATGGTGTCGCCGTGCTGGCGGATGAATTTTTCAATCTCAGCGTCGGTCTGCGCGGCGGCCGATGACTTCAGTTCCCGGCCACCCAGGCCGGCCAGCGCGGGCTGCTGCAGGATGCGCCGCATCAGTTTGAATCCGCGCACCAGGCGGTGCAGGTCTTCGCTTTCGGCCAGGAAAGCGGGGTCGATCAGCGGTGCCGCCAGGGGGTCGTTGCTGGCCAGGGCCACGCTGCCGCGGCTTTTTGGCTGTAGCAGGCAGACGTGGCAGGAATAGCCATGGCCGAACACGGTCTTGCGCCCATGGTCCACCAGTTTGCCGACCACAAAGTGCAGCTGCAGGTCGGGTGTGGCCAGGTCAGGTGCGCTGCGCACAAAAGCGCCTGCTTCGGCAAAGTTGGTGGTCAGCATCCCGCTGCGCTGGCGTCGCCATTCCAAGATGCCGCGCAGCGCGTGCCAGGCACCTGTTGGCGACAATCCAAACAGGTCTTTCAGGTGCGGCGCGTCCACCACCTGCACCACGTCCATGTGGTCATGCAGATGGCGGCCGACGCCGGGCAGATCGTGCAGCACCGGTATGCCGTGCTTTTGCAACTGCGCGCCCGGTCCTATGCCCGACAGCAGCAACAGTTGCGGCGACTGCAGCGCGCCCGCACTCAGCAGCACCTCGCGCCGCGCCTGCAGCACGCGCGTGGCGCCCCAATGGCGCACTTCCACCCCCACGGCGCGGCGGTTTTGCAGCAGCACCTTGGTGGCTTTGGCACCGGTCAACACCTGCAGGTTGGGGCGTTGCAGCACCTGGGGCGTCAGGTAGGCCTTGGCAGCGCTGTAGCGTTCGCCGTTGCGGTGCGTGACCTGGTAGGGGCCCGCGCCTTCTTGCTGCGCGCCATTGAAATCAGGGTTGTGGGGCAGGCCAGCCTGCTGTGCGGCTTGTACAAACAGCGGTCCGTAACGGCTGGGGCTGCGCAGGTCCATCACGTTCAGCGGGCCACCGCTGCCATGCCAGGCATCGGCCCCCCGTTCGTTGTGTTCAGCCAGCTTGAACAGGGGCAGCACCTCGTTCCAGCCCCAGCCGGGGTTGCCAAGTGCTGCCCAATGTTCGTAGTCCTGCGGCTGGCCCCGCAGGTAGATCATGGCGTTGACAGAACTGGAGCCGCCCAACACTTTGCCGCGTGGCTGGTAGCCCCGGCGGCCGTTCAGGCCTGGTTGTGGCACGGTCTGGAAAGCCCAGTTGGCCTGGCCGGTCTGTGCCAGCAGCGCCAGCCCCGCCGGGCAGTGGATGAGCACGTTGTTGTCCTTGGGGCCTGCTTCCAGCAGGCACACGCTGGCGCTGGGGTCGGCGCTGAGCCGGGACGCCAGCACACAACCGGCGGAACCCCCGCCAATCACGATGTAGTCAAACATGGTCCATAGAAAAACAAGCCAGCCCGCCAGACAGCAGAACCCTTCATCATAGGCACCGCAGAACCCAAGCGCCCCCCAGACAAGCCCGGGTGCGAATCCGCTGCGCTCGCATAATCCGCGCTCGCCCGCCCGCCCGCTCGCTCGCCACCTGTGCCGTGCAGGGCCCCCCACACGATCAGGACCCACGCCTTGTTCAAACGTTTTGAAGCCCTGGTGCACCCGTACCCGGACGCCCTGCCCGCGCCTCCACCGCAACAGTTTGTGGCCTTTGTGTGGGCCAACACCGCGGGTGTGCGGCCTTACCTGGCGATGGTGATGTTGTTTACGGCGGCCATCGGCGCTTTTGAAGCACTGCTGTTCAGCATGATGGCGCATGTGGTGGACTTGCTGGGCAGCACCCCGCCGCAAACTTTGTGGCAGCAGCACGGCACGTTGCTGTGGGTGCTGGCGCTGGTGTTGGTTGCCAGCGTGGTGTTTGCAGCCTTGCAGACGTTGGTGAAGTACCAGGGCCTGTACAGCAACTTTCCGATGCGCTTGCGCTGGAATTTCCACCGCCTGATGCTCGACCAGAGCCTGTCGTTCTACCAGGACGAATTTGCAGGCCGCATCGCTGCCAAGGTGATGCAGACCTCGCTGGCAGTGCGCGACACCTGTTTGATCTTCAGCGACATCCTGGTTTATGTGGTCACCTACTTCATCACCATGATGGTGGTGGTAGGGGGGTTTGACCCTTGGCTGATGGCACCTTTCCTGGGCTGGCTGGGTTTGTATGTGCTGACCCTGTGGTACTTCGTGCCGCGTCTGGGTGAGGTGGCCAAGGGCCAGGCCGATGCGCGCTCGTTGATGACGGGCCGCGTCACCGACGCCTACACCAACATCAGCACCGTGAAGCTGTTTTCACACGCGCGCAGCGAAGCCAACTTTGCGCGTGGCGCGATGCAGGAATTCATGCAGACCGCCTACGTGCAGATGCGCCTGGTGACCGGCTTCGAGATCGTCAACCAGACGCTCAGTGTGCTGCTGATTGCTTCCACGGCGGCTTTGAGCCTGGTGTTGTGGAAGGGCGGCCTGCTGGGGCTGGGTGCGGTGGCTGCAGCTTCAGCCATGGCCTTCCGCTTAAACGGCATCAGCCACTGGGTGATGTGGGAAATGGCGCAGCTGTTTGAACACATCGGCACTGTGCAAGACGGCATGGGCACATTGTCCAAGGTGCGTTCGGTGCTGGACAGGCCCGGCGCGCAGCCGCTGCAGGTGCCACGCGGTGAGGTGCGGTTCCATGACGTGGGTTTTGCTTACGGCGGCAAACGCCCCGTGGTGGACGGCTTCACATTGACCATCAAGCCGGGCGAAAAAATCGGCCTCGTGGGCCGTTCAGGTGCCGGCAAAAGCACGGTCGTCAACCTGCTGCTGCGGCTGTACGACCTGGAGCGCGGCCGCATCACGATAGACGGCCAGGACATCGCCGGCGTGACCCAAGAAAGCCTGCGCCGCCAGGTGGGCATGGTGACGCAAGACACCTCGCTGCTGCACCGCTCGGTGCGCGACAACATCACCTACAGCCGCCCGGCCGCCAGTGACGCGGACATGCAGCTGGCGGCCGAGCGGGCCGAAGCGGCGGGTTTCATCGGCCAGCTG
>JANNMQ010000865.1:0-6634 GCA_031398045.1 Rubrivivax sp. | reverse complement strand
CAATCAAAAAGACAAGGCTGAGCATTATATAAAATTTGATGAACCTGCCTGGTATGCCGCAGCCAATATTAATCCCGACTTTAATACAAACGTGTTTCGTTATAGTTATGAATCGCTGATAACTCCCAATAGTATCTACGATTACAATATGGATACAAAGGAAAAAGACCTGAAAAAGCAGCAGGAAATAGTTGGTGGCTACAATGAAGATGAATATGTAACGGAAAGAAATTTTGCGACTGCAAGGGATGGAGTGAAAATACCGTTGTCAATTGTTTATAAAAAAGGGATACAAAAAGATGGCAGCAACCCGCTGTTGTTATATGCTTATGGATCGTATGGCATTAGTATGGATGCATCTTTTAAAAGAGATATGCTGAGCCTTCTTAACCGCGGATTTGTGTATGCCATTGCTCATATACGTGGTGGGCACCCCATCCGCCGCCAGCGCACCCTGCGACCCTGCAGCGCCCAGCGGAAACACCCGCGCAAACCACCCATGAGCTCAGCTGCCACCTCCACACGCGATACCAGCCCGACGGCCTCTGATGCGACCGCCGCGGCCGACACCCTGCACTGGGCGGTGGCCACGCAGAGTGGGTTGACGCTGGCTGTGCCACCTTCCCTGCGCAGCATGAGCACTTATGTGCTGCTGGAACAGGAAAACTGGTTCGAGCCCGAAATGAGCTTGTTGCCGCACCTGCTGGCCGGTGGTGTGCATGCACTGGACATTGGTGCCAACCATGGTGTGGTGGCGCTGGAGTTAGCGCGCAGCTCGGGCACGGGCCACGTCTGGGCCTTTGAACCCACCCAGGCGCCGCGCGAGGCGCTGCACCGCAGCCTGCGCCTGAACGGTCTGCAAAAGCGGGTCACCGTGGTGCCTGCCGCGCTGGCCGACGCGGTGGGCGAGGCGCACTTTGAAGTGCACGACAACAGCGAGCTGAACGCGCGGGTGGGCAACACCGGCGCAGCGCGGCGCCACAGCCGCACCGAGACCGTGCGTGTGGACACGCTGGACCATGCGCTGCAGGCGCTGGGTATTCAGCCAACCATAGGCTTTGTGAAACTGGATGCCGAAGGTGACGAACTGCGGGTGCTGGCGGGCGCCGAACGCTTTTTTGCCGAACAGTCGCCGGTGGTGATGTTCGAGTTCAAACATGGCGCGAAACCCAACTGGCCGCTGCTGCGTGCTTTCACCGACCTCGATTTCGGACTCTTCCGCTGGAGCGCGGAGCTCGAGCTGATGCTGCCTTTTGACGCGGCCACTGCAGAAACGGCCTTTGCACTGAACCTGCTGGCTTTGCGGCCGGCCCAGCAAGCACACTGGGCGGCGCGCGGGCTGCTGGTGACGCCCCAAGCGTTGGCCGAAGAGCCGCTGCCCGACCTGCCCGCGGCCGAACCCGGCTATGCCACCGCGCGCATGGCGGTGGACGCCGCGGCCCGAGGCCCGTCGCGCAGCGGCCTGACACCCGCACAGCGTGTGCTCTTGATGATTGAAGCGCGCCAGCTGTTGTTGCAGGCCAGCGCGGGCGACGCCAGCCTGCCGGCCTGGATACTGCTGGTGCTTTGCCTGCATGCGTTGGGGCAGCCGCTGGCAGCCGTGCAGATGGGCGCGCAACTGCTGGCCCAGGCCAGTCTGCAGGCCTGGGCTGCCGATATGCCCGGTGACAGCCTGCCGCCCCTGCGATCGCAGCTGGGGCGCCCACGCAGCACCGACGTCGGAACCTGGCTGCGCCAGATGCTGGCCGAATACGTGGCGCTGCACGCTTCACATTCATCGTACTTCGAGGTGCCCGCGCCGCAGCGTTGGGCGGCTTTGCTGGAGCACCCCGACCATGGTGCAGAAATCGAGCGCCGCTACCTGCTGTCGCATGTGGTGTGCGACCGCCTGGCGCCACTGGCCGGCTTGCAGAAGTTGACCCAGTTGCAGGCTTTGCGGCCCGACGATGACTTGAATGCCACGCTGTGGTGCGGCCTGCTGCAAAGCATGCGCGTGATGGGCCAGGCGGCTGCCACACCCAGGGCCGTCGATGCGGGCACGAAGGCCACCCAGCAAGCCATCACCGCGCACCCTGCAGCTGCAGAACCGCCGGCCGAGTCCCCCGAGTCGGTGTTGGGGACCCTGCCGGTTGCCGCGGTGGCCATCGTGGATGTGGGTGCGAGTGAAGTCAGCAGCAGCCACACACCTTACGCCGCCTTGGTGGCCACCGGGCGCGCATGGGTCACAGGCTTCGAGCCTGACGCTGCCGCGCTGGCACAGTTGAAGCACAAACATGGCGACCAGCCGCATTACCGCTACTGGCCGCATGTGGTGGGAGACGGCCGGCCCGCCACTTTCCATCAAACGCACTGGTCGCCCACGGGTTCGCTGCTGGAGCCCAACCGTGCACTGCTGGACCGTTACCACGAGCTGGGCCAGCACGTGGTGGTGAAGGCCCGCCACAGTGTGCCCACGGTGCGGCTGGATGAGGTGTTGGCGCCTGGTGGCATGGACCTGCTGAAGATTGACGTCCAGGGCGCTGAACGCCTGGTGTTTGACGGCGCCGCAGCACGTTTGGACGAGTGCCTGATGGTCTGGACCGAAGTTGAATTTGTGCCGCTCTACCGCGAACAGCCGCTGTTTGGCGACATCGACAAGCGGCTGCGCCAGCATGGGCTGCAGTTCCTGTGTTTTGCCGGCCTGGCGCAGCGTGCGCTGGCCAGCTGGCCGCTGGCGGCACCGGTGCCCCAAGGCCAGCAGCAGTTGTGGGCCGATGCGCTGTACGTGCCCACACCAGAACGCATCACGCGTTTGACGGTGGACGCTGCCGCACGGCTGGCGCTGCTGGCGCACCACGTGGCGCGTGCCTGGGACTTGTGCCACGCCGCGCTGCTGCGGGTGGACGCCATTTCGGGCAGCGACTTTGCGTCGCGTTATCTGGCGGCGGCGCAGGCGCAGCGCTGAAGCGGGCGCCTTCAGCGCCGCGCAAGTGCCTCGTCGGCTGCAGGGGCCGAACCCAACCCGTCCAAGAAGGCCTGGCAGCGCGCCAGCTGGTCGAGGCTGACGTATTCGTCGGCCTGGTGGGCCTGGTTGATGCTGCCCGGCCCGCACACCACGGTGGACATGCCGGCGCGCTGAAACAGGCCTGCCTCGGTGCCGAAGGCCACCAAGGTGGTTTGTTCTGAACCGGTCAGTTGCTGGGCCAGCCGCACGGCCGCTTCGTCAGGCCGTGCCTGAAAAGCCGGCATTGATGCAAAGGACTCAAAAACAAAGCCGCTGCTGGGTTCCACGACCTTCATCGCGGGTTCCAGCGTGGCTGCATAGCCGCGCACCCGTTGCTGCCAGGCGGCTGCGTCGCGGCCCGGCAGGTCGCGAAACTCGTAATTGAAGCGGCATTCTTCAGGCACCACGTTGTCGGCAATGCCACCTTCCATGCGGCAGGTGGCGGCGGTGGAATACGGCACGTCGAAACCAGCCTGGTGGGGTTCGCTGTCGCGCAGTGTTTGCGCGATGTCGGCGATGTGCGCCACCACCCGGGCTGCGGCTTCCACCGCATTCACCGCCATCGGCGTCAGCGAAGAATGGGCCGCCTTGCCGCGCACGCAGCAGCGCCAGCGGTGCACCCCCTTGTGGGCGATGGCCGGCACCATGTCGGTGGGTTCGCCGACGATGCAGATGGCCGGCTGCAGGCCCGCTTCACGCAGGTCGGCCAGCAGCAGCCGGACGCCAAAACCGCCCACCTCTTCGTCGTAGCTGAAGGCGTAGTGCAGCGCGTGGGGCAGGTCGGCTTGCAGCCAGGCCTGGGTGTGCGCCACCACCAGGCCGATGTAGCCTTTCATGTCGGCGCTGCCGCGGCCGTACAGGCGGCCGTCTTGCACGCTGGCGTGCAGCGGGTCCCGTGTCCAGGCCTGGCCGTCCCACGGCACGGTGTCGGTGTGGCCCGACAGCACCACGCCGGCCGGTTTGCCCTCACCCAAGGTGGCAAACAGGTTGGCCTTGCTGCGGCTGTCGTCGTAGGTCAGACGAATCGGTACCTGCAGGCTGCGCAGGTGGTCGGCAATGCATTCGATCAAAGCCAGGTTGCTGACATCGCTGCGTGTGTCGATGCGCACCAGGCGTTGCGCCCAGGCCAGGGCTTCAGGGGTGGGATGTGGCATGGGCTGCAATGTAGCGTTTAACGGTGGGCGGGCACCTGAACCCCGGGCCCATGCACACCGCACCGGTAGCATCGCGCGATGAACCAGACTGCCGTCGCCGACCCAATCGATATCGGGCCAGAAGCCATCATCGCCGCTCAACAACGGCTGCAAGGCCATGTGCGTCGCACGCCGTTGATGCGCCTGCCCGGTGCCGCGTTGGGTGTGCCTTGTGCTGAACTGTGGCTGAAGCTGGAACATCTGCAGCGCGCGGGCAGCTTCAAGGCACGCGGCATGTTCAACCGCATGTTGTCGCAGCCCATACCGGCTGCTGGCGTCGTCATTGCGTCGGGTGGCAATGCCGGCATCGCCGTGGCCAACGCCGCACAGGCGCTGGGCGTGCGCTGCGAGGTCTACCTGCCGGAGCTGTCCACCCCGGCCAAACGTGCCGCGCTGGCGGCCTTGCAGGCCACCGTGGTGGTGGGCGGTGCCAGCTACAGCGAAGCGCTGGCCGCCTGCCTGCAGCGCCAGCAGGCCACGGGTGCGCTGCTGATGCACGCCTACGACCAGCCCGAAGTGGTGGTGGGCGCAGGCACGCTGGCGGCTGAAATCGAGCAGGAAGCCGGTCTGCCCCACCGGGTGCTGGTCAGCGTGGGTGGTGGTGGCCTGATTGCTGGTGTGGCGCTGTGGTTTGACAACCGCTGCCGGGTGGAAGCGCTGGAGCCCTACGGTGCACCCACGCTGCACGCGGCGCTGCATGCGGGTGCACCGGTGGATGTGGATGTGGGCGGCCTGGCGGCCGATGCACTGGGCGCGCGACGCATCGGCCGCATCGCCTGGCCGGTGTGCCAGCGGCAGGTGGCGGCTGCGCATCGGGTGTCTGATGAAGCCATCTTGCAAGCGCAGCACCTGCTCTGGACCGAACTGCGGCTGGCCGTGGAACCCGCGGCCGCGTTGCCGCTGGCTGCACTGCGCAGCGGTGTGGTGCAGGTGCAGCCGCATGAGCAGGTGGCGCTGGTGCTGTGTGGTGCCAACTTTGACGCCGCCAGCCTGGCCTGATGCGCGGCCGGTGCCTGCTGCGCAGTGCTTCTGGCCTGCCCTGAAGACCACAAACTGTCGCGCGCCGGCGCCAGTAGCTTGGTGGCAACCCGCAATGTGGGGCGCCTGGGCTCTGGTCACAATGAATGTGTGGCGTGTTGAACGCTATGTTTCAAAACCAAGAGGAGACCCCTGCACCATGATCACCACCACCCGCACCCTGCTCGGCCTTGCCACCTTGTCGCTGCTGGCCGCCTGCCAAACGCCGCCTGCCACCAACGCCACGGCGGCCTCTGCAGCGCCCCCTGCAGCAGCGCCCCCGGCCTGGCAACAAGGCCGCCTGCCTTCGCAGGCCGGCAGCACACTGGCACCGGTGGCGGGCAAGCTGACCGCCACGGCAGCGGCTGATATTCCGCTGGCCAACTTCAAGCTGCCACCGGGTTTCAAAGCTGAAATCTGGGCCACCGGCATGCCCGGAGCCCGTGCCATGGCGCGTGCAGAAAACGGCAAGATCTACATCGGCACACGCGGCATCGGCCGCGTTTATGAAGTCACCGACAACGGTGCCGCGCGCACCAGCCGCGTGGTGGTGGACAAGCTGGTGCAGCCTGCCGGTGTGGCTTATGCCAATGGTTCTTTGTACGTGATGGCGATCGACAAAGTGCTGCGCTACGACGGCATCGCCAACAACCCCGGCGCCGCCGCGGTGGACATGACGGCCGCCTTCCAGTTGCCCAAAGAACAGCACCACAACTGGAAGTACATCTCGTTTGGGCCCGACGGCAAGCTCTACGTTCCCTTTGGTGCGCCCTGCAACATCTGCGAGCCCAGCGCTGAATATGCGCAGATTCGCCGCTACAACGCCGACGGTTCTGGCATGGAAGTCATTGCCCGTGGCGTGCGCAATTCGGTGGGCTTCGACTGGCACCCGCAGACCAAGGAGCTGTGGTTCACCGATCATGGCCGCGACTGGATGGGTGACGACGGCCCAGCTGACGAGCTGAACCGTGTCTCCAGCACGGGCCAGAACTTTGGTTTTCCGTATTGCCACGCCGAGGGCATTCCCGACCGCGATTTTCCGAAGGCCAATGCCTGTGCGGGCGTCACGCTGCCGGTGCAGACCATGGGCCCGCACGCGGCCGCGATGGGCGCGCTGTTCTACACCGGCACCATGTTCCCGGCCGAGTACCGCAACACGCTGTTCGTGGCGCGCAAGGGCTCGTGGAACCGCACGCAGAAGTTCGGCTACGACGTGGTGACGGTGCGCACCGATGCGCAGGGCAACAACCCCGGCATCAAGGCCTTCATGACCGGCTTCCTCGACCCCAGCAATGACAATTTCAGCGGCCGCCCTGCCTACCTGCTGCAGTTGCCCGACGGCTCGCTGCTCATCAGCGACGAACAGCTCGGCGCCATCTACCGCATCACTTATGGCCGCTGAGTTGGGTCTGGTTGGGGGCTTCGGGCAGGACCGGCGGGC
>JANNMQ010000831.1:0-4351 GCA_031398045.1 Rubrivivax sp. | reverse complement strand
GGTGGCATCTATGTGCGCATCGACCGCTACAAGGCCTGGATCGCAAGCCTGCCCGGCGTCAAGCTGCCATGAGCCGGCGCCAGGCTGCCGATGCAGCGGAAGCAGCGGAAGCAGCGCCTGTGCAAGCCACGACCACCGTGCGTGTGGTGTGGGGCGACCTGACGCAGGCCCCGGGCGCCGTCTTGCTGGTGGGCCACTATGCCGGTGTACGCCCACTGCGCGCTGAGGCCGCGCTGGACGCCTGGGTCTCCAACGCCGCCGAAGGCGACGAGTCGCGGCTCTTGATCACGGAACTGTCGCGGCGCGGCGTGCTGCGCGGTGAACTCGGCGAGCTGCAGTTTTTCCCCGGCCCTGATGGCCGCCTGGGTGCGGTGGCAGGCATGGGGCAGCCCGGCACGTTTGCGGCGCCTCAGGCGCGGCGGCTGGCGCGCACGGTGGCGCAGACCGTGGGCCTGTTGCCCTGGCACGCCGCGCTGACGACGGTGGTCATCGGCTCTGGCGAAGGCAACCTGCCCATCGAACAAGCGGCGCGCGAGTTCTTGCTGGCCTTCGTGGAAGCGCTGGACGCCGACCCCTTGCTCAGCCTGCACGAGTTGGTGTTTGTCGAACATGCGCTGGACCGTGCGCTGCGTGTGGTGCAAGCGCTGGAAGCCGCAGCGCCCAAACTGGCGCTGCGCCCACTGCGCACACGCCACATCACCGTCGATGCGCAACTGGGTGAATGCCCCGGCGGCCGCGTGCCAGCTGACTTCGGCTGCTCGATGCTGCTGGCAGCGCTGTGCGGCGACGATGACCACGCCCGCGACGTGCTGCCCAAGGCCTTGCACGCGCTGCCCCCCGAGCTGCGCGAGGACGTCAGCAAGTGGCTGCGCCAGCGTGGGGCGCCGCAGACCAGCCCGGCCCAACTGCGCCGCGCGGCGTTGCGCTTGCGGCTGCTGCCCGACGATGAGCCGTCGCTAGCCAGCCCGGTGCCCGTGCGCATCACCTGCACCCATGACGGCGTGGACCTGCGCATGACCGCCATCACCGCCAGCACCACCGTGCCTGAACGGGTGTTGTTGCGCAAGCTGGCGCTGGCGCAACACGCGGGTGAACACGCCCGCCATGCACCGGTGAACGACCGTGCCGAGACGGGGCGGCGGCTGCGTCGATATCTGGTGCACAGCGACTTCAGGCCACTGCTGGAGGGTCTGGACCCGCTGGTGCTGGAACTGGACGCAGAAACGGCTGCACTGCCCTGGGAGATGCTGCCGGCCGGCGACACTGGACGGCCGATGGCACTGAACCGCCCCATGGCCCGCCAGCTGCGCACGCGCTACAGCCCGCGCCCTTTTGAAGTGGCCAGGCTCGGCACCTGGCGGGCCTTGGTCATCGGCGACCCGGCCAGCGGCGCCGCGGCGCTGCTTTCGGCGCAAGAAGAAGCCAAAGAAGTGGCCCAGCTGCTGGCCCGGCAAGGCCTGCAATGCACTTTGCTGCTGGGCGCACCCGAGGCCGGCACCGGCGCCGGCCCGGTGGAAGGTGTGGCGCCGGCTGACTACGCCGAGGTCATCGACAGGCTGCTGTCGGGCGACTACGACATCGTTCATTTCTGCGGCCACGCAGTGCACGACACACAGCGCGCCGGCCGCAGCGGCTGGGTGTTTGACGATCTGCAGCTGCTGTCGGGCACCGACTTGGAAGGCGCAGAACGTGCGCCCAGGCTGGTGTTTGCCAACGCCTGCGCATCGGCGCAGCTGCAGCAGCCGGCCGCTACAGGTTTGCTCGAAGGCCTGGCCGACACCTTCTTCCAGCAAGGTGTGCGGCACTACATCGGCGCGGCCTGGTCAGTGCCTTCACAGCCTGCGCGGCTGCTGGCGCTGGAGTTCTACCGCGCACTGTTTGGCGCCGAACGCTGCAGCGTGGGTGACGCACTGCTGGCCGCGCGCCAGGTGGTGCATGCCGATGAAAGCGCGGCCGCTGCGGCCGCAGACCACACCGGCGATGTGGAAGGCGAAGGCACAGCGACCTGGGCCGCTTACCAGCATTACGGCGACCCTACCGAGCGGTTTGACCGCCCACCGCCGCAGCCAGCCCAGCCAGCGTCGGTGTCGGTGCCTCTTTCCGCGCCTCCTTCATCGTCACCGCCCGCCCGTGCCGCTGCCAAAGCCCCGCAGCCCACCACTGCCACCCGCCCACCCGCACGCCGCAAACCCACCACCCGCAGGAGCCCCTCACCATGATCGTCACCCCCGACACCAGCGCCCGCTTCGTCAGCAAAACCAAACTGCCCAAAGCGCCGCCGCAACCCCGGCGCACACGCAGTGGCGCGGGCCCCGCCGACCAGCCACCGCTGCAGCTGCGTGCCACCGAAGCGCAGGCGCTGGTGGTGGGCAGCGGCTTGGTGGTGGCGGCCGACCAGGTGCCGGTGCAGGTGCGCGAAGACATCATCAACTGCGTGCTCTTTGCACAGCTGGTGGCCACGGCCGAGGTGGGTGACCCTTCACAGGCGCAGGCCTGGTATGCCGCCTATTTCCGTGCGCTGACGATGCTGGGCTGGGCGCAAAGCGACCAGCGTTTTGAGGAGTACGACTTCTCGGGCCAGGGTTTTGAGGCCCACAAGGCCGTGATTCCGGTGCTGACCGCACTGCTGGGCCCGCAAGCCACGGCGCTGTCGGTGGTCAGCGCCATGATGCAGGGCCTGCAGGAGATGGAGGACAACGCACCCTGGCTGACGCTGTTTGAACAGCAGGTGCGCACCGAACATTCAGCCGCCTTCCAGATCGCCACCGCCGAGGTCGGCGCCGACGGGCTGCTGCAAGTGGCGCTGGTCGCCTTTGAGCTCAAAGCGCGCGCCAAGCTGTCGCAGCTGCTGTTTTTCAAATACACCAGCAGCACCACCAAGCTGCGTTTTTCAGCCGGCAAGGCCACCATCTTTGAAGCCGCTTTGGCGCAGCAGCGTGACGACCTGGCAGCGCGCATGGTGCCCTACCGCGCGGCTTATGTGGGCAGCGTGAAGCTGCCCGCATTGCCCGCCCTGCCCAAGCCGCCGGTGGCGCGGTCACGTGCTGCACCCAGGGGCGCAAGCAGCAAGGGCTGAGCAACAAGTTCGCGCTTGCGCCCGCCAGCTGGCAGCGCTGGCGGCGCCTGGGTTCAGAACTTGTAGTTGGCGCCCAGCAGCACCGAGCGGCCCCACTTCATGTATTCCAGCTGGCGGTCCTTGCTGCCGGAGTAGGTTTCGTAGGCGGCGTTGTCCAGGTTGTTGGCCTGCAAAGTCAGGCTCAGGCCTTTCAGAGCGCCGTCGCTGAAGTTGTAGCCGATCTGCGCATCGATGATGTCCTCGCCCACCACGTAACGCAGCTTGCGCTGGTTGGCGAAGTCACCGATCTCGCCGACAAAGTCAGAACGTTTGCGCTGGCTGATGCGCACCTCGAAGCCACGCGCTTCGTAGTAGGCGGTGAAGTTGGTGACGCGCTTGGACAAGCCGGGCAGCGGCACCGTGGCGGTGCCCAGACTGCCGCGGTTGTCGCCTTCCTGGCTGAGATCGATGTTGATGTTGCTCTTGTTGAAGCTGGCGCTGGCCACGATGCCAAAGCCCTGCAGCGCTGGCGTCAACATGCCCAGCGGCAGCGACGCCGACAGCTCCACGCCCGACAAGTTGCCGCCCTTGCCGTTGTAGGGCGCGGTGTAGGTGCCGATGCGCTGCGCCGCCGGGCATGGCTGGTTCTGCAGGGCGCCCACCGAGCAGGTGTTGGGAGGCACGTAGCCGGCGATGAAAGGCGCAAAGTCGTAGTTCGAGTTGCTTTGCGTGTAGATGTAGCTCGTCAGCTTTTTCTGGAACGCGGCCGCGGCCACGTAAGCGCGGGTGCCGAAGTACTTCTCGTACGAGATGTCGAAAGCATTGGCGCGCCACGGGTCGAGCTTGGCGTTGCCGCCGCTCGCACCCGGCCGGCCGGTGCCGTTGTCGATGCCGAAGTCCAGCGACGAACGCAGTTGGTCCACACGCGGGCGAGCCACCTGGCGCGCCGCAGCCACACGCAACGTCTGGTCGCCGCCCAGCGAAAATGCCAGGTTCAGGCTCGGCAGGACGTCGGTGTAGGTCTTGCCGTCGGTGACCGTAAAGGTGCGGTTGTTGGAGAAACGAATGCCGTCCGACGACTGGTCGGCACGCTGCAGCTGCAGGCCCACATTGCCGCGCAGGTTGACGCTGCCGAAGTCCTGGTCGAGGTTGGCCTTGACGAAGGCGGTGGTGATCTTCTCGTCCACGGTCCACGACTTGGCCACCAGGTAGGGCTGGTCGATTGCCGGATTGAAAACCATGTAACGCGCCACCGCAGCCGGCACGTTCCAGGCTGCAATGTTGCCCAGCCCCGCG
>JANNMQ010000816.1:0-11604 GCA_031398045.1 Rubrivivax sp. | reverse complement strand
CCACTTGAACCTGATCCCGTTCGGAGCGAATACGGTCGAGCTGACCGCCACCGGCCGCGACGTGCCGTTCGCGCAGGACGTCGATGCGCTCGGTGATGAGGGAGTGCTCGGCCTCGAGCTGGGCCTTCAGCCCACCCAACGCAGGCGCCAGCGCTGTCGCCTCGGCGCGGGTCAGGCCCCGGTCGACGAGGGCCTGCACCCGCTGCTCGGGGCTGCTGCGTCCTGCGCTGTACCCGTCGAGCCAGTCTTCCAACCGGGCGCGCATTTCGCCGGCTGCCTTGCGCGTGAAAGTAACGGCCAGGATGTGCTGAGGGTCGGTGCCTGCCAGCAAAGCCCGCAAGATGCGCGACACCAGCATCCAGGTTTTGCCTGCGCCTGCGCAGGCTTCCACCACCACGCTGCGCGCGGGGTCACAGGCGCTGGCATAAAAGAGCTCGGGCGTAACCAGCTCGCCATCGATCCGGTAGGCGGCGGTGGTCATGCGGATGGGCGCTGCCAGTGGTCGCGGCGGCACAGGCCGCGCGCCTCGCAGGTTTCGCAAACGGGGCCTTCGCCCAGCGCCTGCATCGCCTCGCCAGCGCGCAAACGGTGCCACTCTGGCGCCAGGTGTTGCAGCATCTGCACCGCCGTGTGCGCGACGCCCTGATGATCAATCAGCCTGGGCGCCTTGGCATCGTCCAGCGCCAAGTAACAGGCCAGCAGTTCACCCTCGTGCGCAGACTCAGGGGTCGAAGCCGGTGGCGCCAGCAGCGCGGCGTAAAAGGCCAGCTGCGTATCTTCCAAGGGTTGTTTGACCTTGCGCACCAACGCGGCAGCGTCACCGGTTTTGTAGTCGATCACCTGGCGCTGGCCTTGCGGGCCGTGGTCCAGGCGGTCCAGCCGCCCGCGCAAGTGGGTGCCGCCCAGTTCATCACCCAGGCGTTCATGGTCGGTTTCGCCGTCGGCCCAGTACCAGCCTTCGTTTTCGCGGCCCGCCAGCCAGTCCAGATAGGCCGGGCTGAAGTGTTCAAAACTGGCGCGCCAGGGCAGCAGGTCGCCATCGTCCATGGCCAGCTTGAGCGTGGCCCAGCGCGCCGCCTCTTGCAGTTGTGGTGCCGCAGGTTCACGGTAGTCTCTTTCGCTGTGAAACCGGTGCAGCACCTCGTGCAGCCAATTGCCGTAGTCGCGCTTGGCGAGCGCGGCGTCCAGCTCCTCGGGTTCGTCCAGGCGCAACACGGCACGCGCAAAAAAACGATACGGGCACTGGCGGTAGGCCTCCAGCTGGCTGGCGCTTAGGCGCCGCGGCAGGTCATGCGGGGCGCTGGGCATGGGTTTGTGCACGCCGTGGGTTTGCACCACCCGCGAGGCTGCACGCCAAGGCTGCCAGCCCAAGGCGTTGCTGTCGTCTTGCAGCAGCCAGGCCAGATCTGGGCTTTCTGACAAGGGCTCACCCGCGTCGCGCAAGCGTCTGCTGAAGGCCACCGGGCCACCGCGCAAAAGGTGCAGCAGCGCCAGGCGCTGTTGCAGATGTTTGTGGCGGGTGTCGGCCATGCCCAACAAACGTGCCAGTTGCGGACCTATCAGCTTGGCCTGCATGGGCGGGCTGCCGAGTTGCCGGTGGTCGGCACCCGGCACCAGCACCTGCCCGAAGCTGCGTCCAAGTGCCCGCGCCAGCGGCGTCAACACCACCTGCGCCTGTTCGTCCGGTGTGGGCAGGTAAGGCGATTGTTCCAGTGCCGCCGCAGCCCAGGCGACAAAGCCGCTGAGCGTGAACCGCGTGGCCGCTGCAGCGGCGTCCCACGCCGGCGTTGCAGGGGCCTGCAGGCGCAGCGCGGCCACCACCTGGCGCCCTGCTGGGTCATCCAGCAGGTGCTGCAGACTGCCGTCAGACGCCAGCACGTCACGGGCCGTGGCCAGCCATTGCCGCAACGGCGCGGCTGGCCCCTGCGCCAACGGCGTTAGCTGAGCCAACAGCCCGTGCCAACAGCGGGTGGCAGCGGCACGGTCAGCGCCCCGGCGCCTGCCACGCCAGAGGGCTTCCAGCGCGTCAACGCCCGCGTCACTGGCCGTGGTATGGGCCGGCGCGCCCACCATCGACATGGGCAAGCGGGTGCTCTTCAGCCAGTCCAGCACCGCGTCCCGGCAGGCGCTGGGCCCATCCTGCGCTGCGAGATCAGGCTTGATGGTTGTTCCCAACCCGGCACGCTGCAGGGCCAGCGCTGCATGCAGCAGGGCCATCACACGCGCACCCGCCGCCGTGGTGGCCAGCAACCAACCGGTTTCGTCCAGCACCGGCACCTGTTGGCGGTCCAGCAAGGCGCGCACGCGGCGCACCAAGGCGCGGTCAACGGCCACCAGCGCCACCGGCGCCCGGCCGGCATTCACGGCCTCAATCACCTGTTGCGCCACCGCTTGCGCTTCGGCTTCGAAATCGTCACAAAACCAACGCTGCACGACCTGCGCCGCGCGCAGTGCCCCCCCAGTGGCAGGTGCTTGCAGCGCGTTCCAGTCGAACGGCGGGTCCAGGTCCAGCCACAAGGCCGGCGCCAGACTGGTCTGCGCCACCGCGTCGGCCACTGCATCAGTACCGCCCAACCGCACCACCACCCAAGCGCTGGGCCGCAGTGCATGCAAATGGTCGCTGTGCAGCGCCGCATCGCCTGTTGACACAGCCGCCCATTCCAGCGCCAGCCCCAGCAAACGCGATTCCAGTGCCGCGGCAGAAAAACCACCCAGCGTCTGGGCCACGGCAACCCGCGCCTGGTTCCAGAAAGCTTCGCGATCAGCGGGGGCCACCGCCGCCGCGCGCGCCATGAAAGCCTGTGCGGCGTCCACCACGGCGCCGACCATGTGCTCAAAGGCCTGCACATCGGTTTGTGCCAGCGTTGCCGCAGCGCGTTGGCTGCGCAGCAACAGGGCTGCGTTCAGGCGGTCCAACACGGCATCGCCGCTACAGGCGGTTGGCTGGGCCGACGGCGGCGGCGCCAGGCTGGCGCTCTGCGTCTGTGTGGTTTCAACACGCACCTGCCAGCCGCCCGCCTTTGCAAAAGCAGCACGCAAGGGCGGCAACAGTGCGGCGAAGGGCAACAGCACCACCGCGTCGCGCGGCTCCAGGGCTTGTTGCTGCAGCCAGTCGCGGGTTTGCAGGGCCAGCGCGTCCCAGACGGCAGGAAGGGTCCAACCCGGGTTGATACGAATGGTCTGCTTGCTGGACATGGGGAAAGCGTTGCGGGGCCCATCACTGCAACAACGCAACTGCAGGCCGTATGCCAAAATCAGGATTCCCAAACATTGTGACCGCTACCCGCACCCGAGTCTGTGCCCTCGCACGGAGGTGCAGACCAAAACGGCGGCACGCGGAGGTTCCCCATGAGCAGCGACCTGATCAAACACGTCACCGACGAGTCCTTTGGCAGCGACGTGCTGCAGTCCGACAAGCCCGTGCTGGTGGACTATTGGGCCGAATGGTGCGGCCCCTGCAAGATGATCGCGCCCCTTTTGGACGAGGTCTCCAAAGACTACGACGGTCGATTGCAGGTGGCCAAGATGAACGTCGATGACAACCGCGAAATCCCCGGCAAGTACGGCATTCGGGGCATTCCAACGCTGATGTTATTCAAGGGCGGTGAACTGGCCGCCACCAAAGTGGGTGCGCTGAACAAATCGCAACTCACCGCTTTCCTCGACGGTCATCTATAATTCAATCTGACGGTGGCTGCTGAACGCAGCCACCGTCTGACCCGCCTCCACGCCCTGCCCTGCCCGGTTTGTTGCCGGTGCCCTGTGGTCTGTTGCGTGGCTTCGGCGCCATCCCTCCTGTGTTTTTGATGCGCTGCGCGCACGGCACCGTGCCATGTGCAAGGTGCCAACACAGGCCAGCTTGCGCCTGAAATTGACCGAGGTGCCTGATGCATCTATCCGAACTCAAAGCCCAGCCTATCGCCGAATTGCTTCAGATGGGAGAGGCGCTGGAAATCGAAAACGTGCAGCGCCTGCGCAAGCAGGAACTGATGTTTGCGATCATGAAAAAGCGCGCCCGTGGCGGCGAACAGGTGTTCGGCGACGGTGTGCTGGAAGTGCTGCCCGACGGTTTTGGCTTTCTGCGCTCGATCGAAGCCAGCTACATGGCCTCTACAGACGACATCTACCTGTCGCCCAGCCAGGTGCGCCGCTTCAACCTGCACACCGGCGACATGGTGGAGGGCGAAGTGCGGGTGCCCAAGGATGGTGAACGCTACTTTGCACTGGTCAAAGTCGACCGTGTGAACGGCCTCACGCCCGAGGAGAGCAAACACAAGATCATGTTCGAAAACCTGACCGCGCTGTTCCCTACGCAGCAGTTCAGGCTGGAACGTGACGTGAAAGTTGAAGAGAACATCACCAGCCGCATCATCGACCTCATCGCACCCATCGGCAAAGGCCAACGTGCGCTGCTGGTGGCTCAGCCCAAGACTGGCAAGACGGTGATGATGCAGCACATCGCCCATGCGCTGGTGGCCAACCACCCCGAGATCCACCTCATCGTGCTGCTGGTGGACGAGCGGCCTGAAGAAGTGACTGAAATGCTGCGCACCGTGCGCGGCGAGGTCATCAGCTCCACCTTCGACGAACCCGCCGCGCGCCACGTGCAGGTGGCTGAGATGGTGATTGAACGCGCCAAGCGCCTGGTGGAGCTGAAAAAAGACGTGGTCATCTTGCTGGACAGCATCACGCGCCTGGCGCGCGCCTACAACAACGTGCTGCCGTCGTCGGGCAAGGTGTTGTCGGGTGGTGTGGACGCCAATGCGCTGCAGCGCCCCAATCGCTTTTTTGGCGCTGCGCGCAACACCGAAGAAGGTGGCACGCTGACCATCATCGGCACGGCACTGGTGGACACCGGCTCGAAGATGGACGAGGTGATTTACGAAGAATTCAAGGGCACCGGCAACTGCGAAATCCACCTGGACCGTCGCATGGCTGAAAAACGTGTCTACCCGTCGATCTTGATCAACAAGAGTGGCACGCGGCGCGAAGAACTGCTGCTGAAACCCGAGATCCTGCAAAAGAGCTGGATTTTGCGCAAGCTGCTCTACCCCATGGACGAAATCGAGGCGATGGAGTTCATCCTGGAAAAGATGAAGGCCACCAAGAACAACCACGACTTCTTCGACATGATGCGGCGAGGCGGTTGATCAGCCGCAGGCTAGAATGCGCGGTTTACCGCAATGTGTCTGCAAAGCGGCCGCCTGTCCTGTGTCAGGCCGCTGAAAACTCGGGCCGACACGCTTTTTTGAATTCCAACCCGGCAAGTGCGCACGCCACAGCGTGTGATGCGTGGCTGCCACTGAAGAGCAGAGGTTTCCCATGAAAGACGGCATACACCCCAACTACCGAGAAGTCTGCTTCCAGGACCTTTCCAATGGCTGGACTTTTGTGACGCGTTCTTGCGCACCCACCAAAGAAAAAATCAAGCTGGAAGATGGGCGTGAATTCCCGTTGATCAAGCTGGAAAGCACCAGCGAGACGCATCCTTTTTACACCGGCACCCAAAAGAGCATCGACAACCTGGGCGGCCGCGTCGAGAAGTTCCGCAACAAGTTTGCGCACCTGAAAAAGTAAATCGACTTTGCGCTCACGCATCGAAGGCAGCCCAGGCTGCCTTTTTTGTGGCTGGTCGTAGCGCTGAGGTGTATGCCGGCGCTCCATGGCCGGGTGGCAGCGGCTGCTGCACCGCCATTAGCATCACCGCTCAGTGAACACCCCCAAACCTGCTCTTGTGACCCTGCGCGGAGCGCGGCGCCTGCCCCGCTGGGCGCTGCTGCTGCTGTGCGCGGTGTATGTGTTGCCGGGGCTGGTGGGCCGCGAATCCTGGCGCGGTGCCGAATTGACGGCCTTTGGCCAGATGGCGGCGCTGGCCGAGGGCCGCAGCCTGTGGTGGGCACCCACCCTGGGCGGCGTGCCTGCAGACACTGCGCTGCTGTCACACTGGCTGGGTGCCGTGTTCATCAAGTTGGGCGGAGGCTGGTTGGGACCGGTGCTGGCCGCAAGACTGCCCTTTGCACTGCTGCTGGCCTTGACGCTGGCGTTGGTCTGGTACGCCACGTTCCATCTCGCCCGCACCGAAGCGGCACAGCCACTGCCTTTTGCCTTTGGCGGCCAAGCAGACCCGGTCGACTATGCACGCGCCATGGCCGATGGCGCGGTGCTGGCCTTGATGTCAGCACTGGGCCTGCTGCTGCCCCGGCCACGAAACCACGCCTGAACTGGTGCAGCTGGGAGCCACTGGCTTGTGGCTGTACGGGCTGTCCGCGGCGCCTTATCGAAGTCTGCAATCGCGTGCGGCCATCTTGACTGCATTGCCGCTGCTGGCTGGCAGCGGTGCGCCCAGCATGGCCCTGGCGATGGGGGCCGGCGCGTTGATGGTGTGCGGCGCCTCGCGCATGGCGCAGGTGCGTGCGCTGGTGCCCTGGCTGGCCGTGGCCTGTGCAGCGGCGGCCTGGGTGGCCATGGTGCTGGGCGCCTGGAAGCTGCGAACGGTGGCCCTGCAGACCGAAGACCTGCGCACGGTGGCGCGGCAATGGCTGTGGTTCATGTGGCCGCTGTGGCCGATGGCTTTGTGGACGCTGTGGCGCTGGCGCCGGCAGCTCAGTTACCGCCATTTGTCGGTGCCTTTGTCCGTGCTGCTGGTGGCGCTGGCTGCCAACCTGGCCATGGCCGGGTCCGACCGCGCCTTGTTGCTGGGTTTGCCGGCGCTGGCGGTGCTGGCGGCGTTTGCGCTGCCCACGTTGAAGCGCAGCGCTTCGGCGGCCATCGACTGGTTTTCGATGTTCTTTTTTACATTGGTGGCGTTGTGGTTCTGGTGGGTGTACGCAGCGCTCCAGATGGGACAGCCGGCCTGGCAGGTGCGCAACGTGAGCAAGTTGTTGCCGGGTCTGGAACCCGCGTTTTCTGGCCTCGCGCTGTTGCTGGCGTTGCTGGGCAGTGCGGCTTGGGTGGGCATTGTGCGTTGGCGCACCGGGCGCCACCGCGAAGCCTTGTGGAAAAGCCTGGTGCTGCCAGCCAGCGGGGTGGCACTGTGTTGGCTGCTGGCCATGACGTTGTGGCTGCAGCCGCTGGACTACGCACGCAGCGCAGCGCCCTGGGTGAAGGCGGTGGCGGCCCATGTGCCGGCTGCAGCATGTATCAGCGCGCCGGGGCTGGCACCGTCCTCGGTGGCCGCACTTGAAACTCTGGGTCGCTGGACGGTTGATGCCCGTGTCAGCCCTGCCCGCCCCTTGCCCTGCAACTACCTGCTGCGCGTGGTGCGCACGAGGCCCCTGCCTGCACAGCCCGCCGGTTGGACTTTGTTTGCCCAAGCACGCAGACCCACCGATCGTGATGAGCTGACGCTGATCTATCGAAAAAACGCAATGCCGTGAGAGCGCCCCCAGGCGGCGTTGCCGCCGCCCCCCGCGGGGGTATGAGCAAAGTAACCAAGTGACATTTGCTCATGAGCCCGCCCGCCAGCGGATCCATCGAAGCGTCTCAGGCGATGGCGGGCACCGGGGTCGCGCGCACCCGGGCCGCTGGCAGCACCAGGCTGAAAACCGAACCCTTGCCAGGTTCACTGTCCACCAGCACCTCGCCACCGTGGCGCTGCATCACATGCTTGACGATGGACAGGCCCAGGCCGGTGCCGCCCGTGTCGCGCGACCGGCTGCCGTCGACGCGGTAAAAACGCTCCGTCAAACGCGCCAGATGTTCACGCGCAATGCCGATGCCTGCATCGCGCACCTGGATCAGGCCTGCACCGTCTTCGCGCAGCAACCACTGCAAAGTGATGGCGCGGCCATCGGGTGTGTAGCGCACAGCGTTTGTCAACAGGTTGCTGATGGCGCTGAGCAACTCAGGTTCACTGCCAGCCAGTTCAGTGTCCGCACCGCCTTGCACGGTGATGTCATGGCGCCCGGCTGACAGTGAACGGGCGTCAGCCAGCGCCCGCTGCAGCAAAGGCGCCAGCGGCAACCAGCGTTCAGCGCCTGGTCTTGGGCTGCCTTCCAGTTGTGCCAGTGTCAGCAAGTCGCCCACCAGCGCCTGCATGCGGTCGGTCTGCTGGTTCATCAACTGCAGCACACGCTGGCGCTCGGCCTCGCTCAGCGGCAGGCCGGCCATGGTTTCCACAAAGCCCGTCAACACCGTCAGTGGTGTGCGGATTTCATGCGACACGTTGGCCACGAAGTCGCGCCGCATGGCCTCCACGCGCTCCCGCTCGGTAATGTCCTGGGTCAGCACCAGTTTCTGGCCGTCGCCGTAAGGCCGCACCAGCACAGCCAGCGTGGCGGTGCCGGCCGGCGACGCGAAGATCACGGGGTCGGCAAAGGCGCCAGCCTGCAGGTAGTTGATAAAGGCCGGAGAGCGCACCAGGTTGGTCACCCGCTGCTCGCGGTCACGAGCAGGGTCCAGGCCGAAATGATCGGCGGCTACGCGGTTGCACCATTCGATCTGGTCGCCAGGCCCCAACAGCAACACACCGTTAGGCGAAGCTTCGATGGCTTGCAAAAACTGCTGCAGCCGTTGGCTTTCCTGTCGGATTGCGACATCCCGCTTCTGCAGCGCCCGCTCAACCCGGTAGGCCAGTTCGCCCCAGAAGCCTGCATCACGCGGTGCTGCGCCAGACAGTGGCCCGCGCAGCCAGTTCATCAGGCGCTGGCCGCGCCAGGCGTCCCACACCACACCCGCGATCACACCCGTCACCACACCACACACCGTGAGCCAACGCACGGCCCCCAGGTAGGCGCCGGCCATGCGGCCCAAAAATGCGCCACAAGCCACCAGCGCCAACATCCAGAAGATACGGGACAGCAAACCATCCATTAACAAGCCTGCATCAGGTCAGGGCCGTTCCCAGCTGTTGGGTCAGTCGATAACCGGCGCCACGAACGGTTTCCACCAAGCCCGCGCATTGCACAGGCTGCAAGGCTTCGCGCAAACGCTTGACGTGCACATCCACTGTCCGTTCTTCAATAAACACATGGTCGCCCCAAACACGGTCCAGCAGTTGGGCACGGCTGTGCACACGTTCAGGGTGTGTCATCAGGAAGTGCAGCAAGCGGAACTCAGTGGGCCCCAGCTTAACCTCCTGCGCTGGTGCCACCGCCCCATCCATGGGCCGGCGCGTCACGCGGCGGGTTGACGGGTCGAGTAAAAGGCCGCCCACTTGCACGGGCGTGTCCAAAGCTTCGGGCGCCTTGCGCCGAAGCACGGCCCGTATGCGCGCCAACAGCTCCTTGGGCGAAAAAGGCTTGGTCAAATAGTCGTCAGCGCCGGAATCAAGACCGGCAATCTTGTCGCCTTCATCGCTGCGCGCGGTCAACATGATGAGCGGCAGATCGCGTGTGCGGGCGTCCAAGCGCCAACGCTTGGCCAGTTGCACACCGGGCAGGCCGGGCAACATCCAGTCCAGCAACACCAGATCGGGCAACACACGGTCAACTGCAGCTTGTGCCGCGTCGGCGTCAGCGGCCATCACCACGCTGAACCCGGCGTGGCGCAGGTTGATGGCTATCAGCTCCGCAATGGCTGTTTCATCTTCAACCACCAGCACCAAGCTCATGGCAGCACCCATTGTTCGATCATCGGATGACGTTTTCTACGTCGGCCAGCGAGGTGTGGCGCACATCAGTGCCCTTGACCACGTAGATGATGGCCTCCGACAGGTTTTTGGCGTGGTCGCCCACGCGCTCTATGGCTTTGGCCACAAACACCAGGTCGATGCTGGCCGAAATGGTGCGGGGGTCTTCCATCATGTAGGTGATCAGCTTGCGCAGCAGGCCTTCAAATTCCTGGTCGATCTGGTTGTCCTCTTTCAGGACCTCCAACGCACGGCCGGTGTCCAGCCTTGCGAAGGCGTCCAGCGCCTTGCGCAATTGGGTGATGGCCAGGTTGGCGCCAAAACTGAGGTCGGCCACTGGCAGCCGCAAGCGAGAGTTCACGCCGGTGTTGATCAGACGCTGCACCGTGCGCGCAATGCGAGCCGCTTCGTCACCCACACGTTCCAGGTTGGCAATGGTCTTGCTGACCGCTATCAGCAAACGCAGGTCGCGCGCCGTGGGCTGGCGTCGCGCAATGATGGCCGACAGGTCGCGGTCGATTTCCATCTCCATCTGGTTGACACGCTCTTCATGCACGAGCACTTGCGACGCCGTTTCGGCACTGAACTGCGTCAACGCGTAGACGGCCTGTGCAACCTGGCTTTCCACCAGGCCGCCCATTTCCAGCACACGCGCAGAAATGCCGCTGAGCTCAGAGTCAAACTGGGTTGAAAGATGTTTGTCGGTCATGGTGTGCCTGCGCTGTGTGTGTACGGTGGCGGCGCGTCAACCAAACCGCCCAGTGATGTAGTCCTCGGTGTCTTTTTTCTTCGGCTTCATGAACAGTTCGTTGGTGGGACCGAATTCCACCAAGTCTCCCAGGTACATGTAGGCGGTGTAGTCGCTGCACCGGGCCGCCTGCTGCATGTTGTGGGTGACGATCATCACCGTGTAGTCGCTTTTCAGCTCGTGGATCAACTCTTCGATCTTGCCGGTGGAGATGGGGTCCAGCGCCGAACAGGGCTCATCGAGCAACAACACCTCGGGCTTGATGGCGATGCCGCGCGCAATGCACAAGCGCTGTTGCTGTCCGCCAGACAGGCTGGCGCCGCTTTGGTTCAATTTATCTTTCACCTCACCACACAGCGCAGACTTCTTCAAAGCCCATTCCACGCGCTCATCCATTTCCACGCGCGGCAACGTTTCAAACAGGCGCACGCCGAAAGCGATGTTGTCGTAGATGGACATCGGGAACGGCGTTGGTTTCTGGAACACCATGCCGATCTTGGCGCGGATGAGGGTCACGTCGACTTTGCTCTTCAAAATGTCTTCACCGTCCAGCGCGATGCTGCCTTCAGCGCGCTGCTCGGGGTAGAGCTCGAACATGCGGTTGAAGGTACGCAGCAGCGTGCTCTTGCCACAACCCGACGGCCCGATGAAAGCGGTGACCTTGCGCTCGGGTATGTCCAGATTGATGTGCTTCAGTGCATGAAAACTGCCGTAATAAAAATTCAAGTCGCGCACGGCAATCTTGGTCTTTTCGTTGGCAGGCAGTTCGACTCGGGTGTCCATAGCGGGTGGGCCCTGTTTATTGCTTGTTGCGGAACAGCACGCGCGCCAGGATATTCAGCGCGAGCACACCGAGGGTGATCAAGAAAACACCCGCCCAGGCCAGCTTCTGCCAATTTTCATAGGGGCTCATGGCAAATTTGAAGATGGTGACCGGCAAACTGGCCATCGGTTCGCCCAGATTGGCGGTGAAAAACTGATTTGACAGCGCTGTGAAGAGCAGCGGCGCGGTTTCGCCTGCAATGCGCGCAAAGGCTAACATCACACCGGTGATCACACCAGCCCGTGCGGCTTTCAAGGTCACAGCAGAAATGACCTTCCACTTCGGTGTGCCCAATGCGTACGCAGCTTCGCGCAGCGCATTGGGGATCAGGCTGAGCATGTTTTCGGTGGTGCGCACCACCACCGGAATGACGATCAGCGCGAGAGCCAACACACCGGCATATCCCGAGAAGGTCTTGAACTTGGCCACCACGGCCGCGTAGATGAAAAGACCAATCACGATGGA
>JANNMQ010000793.1:0-4059 GCA_031398045.1 Rubrivivax sp. | reverse complement strand
CGCGACAGCTTGTCGGCGTATTCAGGGTCGGTGGCATAACCCGCCCGCTGCATGTTCTGCGCAAACTGCACGCCGTTGTCCTTCACCGTGGGGTTGCTGGCCGCCTGCGTCTGCTGCACGCCTTTGACCACGGCCTGGTAGCGCGGGCTGTTGCTCATCAGCTGCGCATAGTCTGAAAACGACTCGGCGTAGCTGCTGTAGGCCCTGAATTTGGCCATCACGCGGGTGGACTTGCCGTTGATGAATTCGGTGGTCGGCACCTCGGCCACAGGCCCCTTCCAGGCGCCACCGGCCTTGATGCCGAACAGGTTGAAGCTGGGCGTGCCGTCGCTGTGTTTGATTTCCTTGCGGCCCCAGCCCGTCTCCAGCGCCGCTTGCGACACCATGAAGCTGGCGGGTATGCCGGTGGCCTCTTCAGCGCCGCGTGCGGCCTGCATGTGTTGCTGCACAAAACCGGCTGCACCGGTTTGTGGAATGCGCGTGGCGGGGGCGGCGCCGTGGGTGGGCTGACCCTGCAGTTTTTGCGCTTGCAAAGGCGCAGGGGTGTTGTTGGCCGAGCCGGTGGCCGGTATGGGGCCGGGCGCCATGCCCATTTGCCGTTCCAGCTGTTTCAGGATGGCGTCGGAAAGCCCCCCCGGACGGCCGCTGATCTGCGTCGCCAGTTGTTTGTCCAGCAGCTCGGTGCCCAGCTGCGTGCCGGCGTTGTCCAGCATGCCGCTTTGCTGGGTGGAGATGCGCATGGACTTCACCAGCTCACCCATGAAGAGCGACTCAAACTGGCGCGCAGCTTCGCGTGCGGCGGCCTGGGGGTCGGTGGCAGCCTGGCTCTTCAGCACGTTCAATGAACGTGTGTCTGCACTCAGGCCATTGAACGAAGCCGGCTTCACCAGCGACGTGTTCACGCTGACCACGGAATTGTTCGAAAAAGGAACAGGGGGCATTTACAGAACCTCAATTTCGGCGCGCAACGCACCGGCACTCTTCATGGCTTGCAAAATGGCCAGCAGGTCCATCGGCGTGGCGCCCAGGGTGTTCAGGGCCTTGACCACATCGGTCAAGCGCACGCCTGCTGGCATCTGGATCAGCGCGCCGGGCTGCTGGTTGATGGCGATGTCGCTCTTTTCGGCCTGCACGGTTTGCCCTTGCGCCAAAGCGTTCGGTTGGCTGACCACTGGCGTGGTGCTGATGGTGACGGTGAGGTTGCCGTGCGCCACCGCACAGGGGCCCAAGGTCACCGCTTCGTTAACCACCACCGAGCCCGTGCGTGCGTTGATGACCACGCGCGCCGCTGGTGTGGCCAGCAGCACCGGCAGGTTCTCGATATCAGCCAGAAAAGCCACACGGTCTTGCGCTGGCTCGGGCAGGCGCACAGTGACGGTGCGGCCGTCCACCGCTGCGGCGGTGTCGGGCCCCTTGGCCTTGTTGATGGCATCCACCACGGCGCGCGCCGTGGCGTAGTCGGCCGCCTGCAAGCCCAGCTGCAGGCTGCTGCCCTGCAAAGCGGCGGTGGGTACCGCGCGCTCCACACTGGCGCCTTCGGGTATGCGGCCGGCCGACAGGTGGTTGATCTGCACCTTGCTGCCGTTGGCCGAAGCGCCAGCACCACCGACGATCAGGTTGCCTTGCGCCAACGCGTAGATCTGGCCGTCGGCGCCTTTCAGCGGCGTGGTGATCAGTGTGCCGCCGCGCAGGCTCTTGGAGTTTCCAATCGACGACACCACGACGTCCAGCGTTTGGCCGGGCTGCGAAAACGGCGGCAACTGCGTCGTCACCATCACCGCCGCCACGTTGCGCAGCTGCATGCTGGCGCCCGCGGGCATGGTCACCCCCATTTGCTGCAGCAGCGCGTTCATGCTCTGGCTGGTGAACGGTGTTTGGGTGGTCTGGTCGCCCGTGCCGTCCAGGCCCACCACCAGGCCGTAACCCACCAAGGCGTTGCTGCGCACACCCTGCACGGCCGCCACTTCTTTGATGCGCACCGTGGCACCTGGGGTGGCCGCGGGCACGGCGACCGGCACGCGCACCGCGGCACCCACGGGCGCTGCCAGTGCCAACAAGGCACAGGCAGCCACGGCCAGCACCGCCGTCCACAGGCTGGAATGGCGAGTCAGCAACACGGCAAGCTGCAAGGCCAGCCGCTGCAGCGGTCTGCCATGCAGAACCGGCGCTCGGCGGGCGGGTGTTTGGTGCAGCAAGGTCATGGCTGGCTCAGATGGGCATCAGGTTGAGGAAAACACGCGACAGCCAACCCACGGCCTGCGCTTCCGCCTGTTGGCCCCGGCCGCGCTGTTCCAGCCGCACGTTGGCAATCTGCGCGCTCTGCACGCTGTTGCCGGTCTGGATGGCGCGCGGGTCCACCTGGCCCGAAAAGCGCAGCACGTCCACGTTTTGGTTCACGCCGATCTGCTTTTCGCCAGCAATCAACAAGTGCCCGTTGGACAGCACTTCTCGCACCACCACGGTGATGGTGCCGCTGAAGTCGTTGCTGTTTTCCGTGCTGCCCTGGCCGGCGACGGTGTTGCCCGTTGTGGCGTCGGCGGTGGCACGCGCAAAAGCGGCCGGTTTCACGCCCGGCAGCGCAGAGATGGAACCCGACAGCGTGCCGCTTTTGTCCACCGAGCTGGTGCTCTTCTGGGTCGCGGTGACTTTTTCGACGATGGATACCGTCAAGGTATCGCCCACCAGACGCGCCCGGTGGTCTTCAAACAGCGGCCGGTAGCTGCTGGCGTTGTAGATGGCACCGGCCGTGCCGGGTGTGCTGGCCGCTGGCGGCGGCAGCACGGGCGGCGGTGGCGCCATGCCCAGGCGCGGGTCATACAAGGCGCAGCCGGGCAGCGCGATGGCGAGCAGGAAACCCCAGTCCCAAAGCCAGCCACGGCATTTGCCGGAAGTGTGAACAGCGGGTTCACGCATCACAGCTGGCCCAGCTTCTGCAGCATCTGGTCCGAGGTCTGGATGGCTTTGCTGTTCAGTTCGTAAGCGCGCTGCGTGGCAATCATTGACACCAGTTCTTCCACCACGTTGACGTTGCTGCCTTCAACAAAACCGCCCTGCAAGCCACCCAGCCCGCCTGCACCAGGGGCACCGGCATTGGGCGTACCGGAAGCCGCCGTCTCCCCGTACAGGTTGCCGCCTTTGGATTCCAACCCGGCTGGGTTGACAAACGAAGCCAGCTGCAACTGCCCCAAAACCTGCGGCGCAGCCTGCCCACTGATGGCCGCGGAGATGGTGCCGTCCTGCGCCACGCTGACCGACGTGGCAGTGGCCGGCACCGTGATGCCGGGCAGCACCGTGTAGCCGGCGCTCGTCACCATGGCGCCCGTGGCGTCCAGCTGAAAGGCACCGTCGCGGGTGTAGGCGGTGGTGCCATCGGGCATCTGCACCTGGAAAAAGCCGTTGCCCTTGATGGCCACATCCAGCGGGTTGCTGGTTTGTTGCAGTGAACCTTGGCTGAAATTGCGCGCCGAAGCCGCCACCTTCACACCCAGCCCGACCTGCAAACCGGTGGGCAGTTGGGTCTGTTCAGACGTGGCTGCCCCCGCGGGCCGCAGGTTCTGGTACATCAGGTCTTCAAACAGCACCGTGCCGCGTTTGAAGCCGTTGGTACCGACGTTGGCCAGGTTGTTGGAAATGGCGTCCAGCTTGGCTTGCTGGCCTTCCATACCGGTCTTGGCAATCCACAGCGATCGGATCATGGCGCTTGTTTCCCTGCTTGCTACCCTGAAGGTCTGGGAACGATCTTCCGCGGAACTGAAGGGTGGCCAGCGGCGGAAAAGCCGGGCCTACCGGGTGTTGTTCTGTTTGTAAGCGCCGCGGCAGAACCGCCACGGCCAAAGGCCCCGTGCGGGGCCTCAAGGCTTTCAGACCTTCAGCGCTTCAGCTGATGCCCAGCAGCTTGGCAGCACCCTGTTCACGCTGTTCGGCGTCGTGCAGCATCTTCATCTGGTGTTCAAACTGGCGCGCCGCGGAGATCATGGCCACCATGGTTTCAACCGGGCTCACGTTGGACCCTTCCAGCGCACCACCCTGCACACGCGCCGTGGCTTCGGCCTGCAGGTC